>JANPLP010000034.1:0-3084 GCA_031426595.1 Planctomycetia bacterium
CCGACTGCTGGTAACTCCCACAGCGCAATACAAGCTCGAAGCGCCAGCGAGTGAATCTAACTCCCCCGCTTCGAAACGCTAACGCGTTCCGCTACACCCTCTTCACGACCAACCACTCGCGACCGACTGCTGGTAACTAACACAGCGCAATACAAGCTCGAAGCGCCAGCGAGTGAATCTATTTCCCCCACTTCGAAACGCCAATACCTTCCGCTACACCCTCTTCCCGACCAACCAATCGCGACCGACCGCTGGTAACTCCCACCGCGCACTACAAGCTCGAAGCGCCAGCGAGTGAATCTAATTCCCCCACTTCGAAACGCTAACGCGTTCCACCACACCCTCTTCACGACCAACCAATCGCGACCGATCGCTGGTAACTAACACAGCGAAATACAAGCTCGAAGCGCCAGCGAGTGAATGTATTCGACGCAGTACGAAACAAACGCCCGACTGCGATTCTAGGGTGCGTCGGATTGTTCGTCATCTTCGTGTCCTGCGTGAAGGTTACTAAAGCTATCCCTAGGAGGGCATGCTTGGAATCCCTATCGCGTAACGCCGTACAACAAGGGGTCGTCTGGGGAAAGTCAGCATGATCGAGAAAGCATCACCGATGGCACCAGCATCGCGATGATGACGATTGAAACCGCGAGAATTCCGCCAAGCACAAGTCCTACGAACACCTCAAACGGAGACGTCGCGAACTTTGTCGTTGCGACTACACACATGGGAAAGATGACACCCGCCGCTGCGAAAGCAAGAAACTGCATGAGACGCGCCACCGTACGGTCAGATGCGATCACCATCCGGGGCTGGGTTGTTGTAGTTGACATTCTAATCACCTTTGATCGAGGAGGATAGAAACCGGAATTGTACGGTTGAGGCCCTGTGTAAAGGAGTCGGCGAACGGCTCTATTGATCGAGCCCGAGCAGTTGACTCAATACAAGTCAAAAAAATTGCCCATCGAGTGCTTCGTGTCCAATGGTTTGTTATGCCACTATTCCTGGCAAACTAGGCATTAGCATATCAGAAGTCATAGCGACTGTTCTCCTGAACCAGAGTTCTTTGACGGTCGCCAAATCTCTTGCCAACCGGGAAATGCCGCAGCCCAACGCTCTGCATCTTCCCGAGTTTGGAACCAGCATCGGTCATCTTCCTTTAACCGTCGAACTACTTCTGGATGATACGCGACCTTCGGTCGAAAGTTTTCTATGTGCGTCACTTTAACGACGCAGGTAATGAATTTTCGGCTCTTGCGGTGCGGGCCAATGCACACCACGCCATCGCAAGTTCCAGCGTAACAGCCGCCAATGTAGACCTTTGTTCCACCACGAAATTGCTTCGTTCCAGATTTCGTTTCTATGCCACGCTCACCAAACGGGTGCTCACGTTTGACGTTTGCCACAACGCACCAAACACCTTCCGTGGATTTCAACTCGGCATCAATCATGTCTTGAGCCTCGACGATGTTTTGACGGTGAGGCTGCCATACGTTTCCGCTGGTCTGCCAAGAGGCATAACGACTGAGATGACCGAGTGCGAGGAATAAACGCCACCATGTCAGGGCGCGTCGATCGAGCACTTCGGTCCATCTCTTTGTTCGTTTCCTTTTGCACTGCTTAGCTGAGAACGCTCAGTGGTTTTGGAACGGAAAGTTTCAAAGCGATCTTCCACGTTCCATTCACTAACGCAAACCAAACGGCAAGCTCTCGCTCGTTTGTCAAATAGACAAACTGTGAGTACGGTTCGCCCGACGCGATCCGTAGCCACATTGCGGACTGTTCTCCCCATCCTGAATTAGCATCCAAAGTGCCTTGTCGTTGAGTGCTAGGTGGTCCCAGTAAGTCGATGACGTCCAAGTCAGTCATGTCTCGCTTCAATTGTGCAAAACGCGAAACTAATTCCTGATCAAGCATAACTGTCTACCTCCAAAAAATGTATCGGTGCAATTTCCGCAATCATCGAATTGCTGCCTTTACAACATTGATCACGGCTGTCGGAATGGACAAAACGCCTCCAAAATTCTGTGAGCCGAGAACAACAATCTCACCACCTTCTTTGATCACCGTGAAGGCATATGCACCTTCTACCGCGACACCCTCTACGACCACTCCTGCCTGGGTACCCAGCACTGCGTGACTAACATTAGGAAGTGAAACGGCAACAATCTCTTCGCCAACAACCCAACCAACTAGACCAGTTCCCTCAGGAACCACGGTGGCCGTTCCAACACCAACTCCGGCACCTCCTGCCGCAGCGCCGCCCCAAATCACCGGATTAACGCCTACTACGACTAAGCCGCCCGCGGCTGTTGCAGCGACGGCAGATGTTCCTACCGCAACATAGAAACCTGTCTCAAGGTCATCGTCCATATCCCAAGGGTGAGTTAGGTAATGCCAATAGTCTCCCCAAAACCCCCTTGCTGCGCTTGCCGAGCCTCCATTTAGCATCGCAAACATGGCGGGGTTCGACGATGAATCTGCCATGTGAAAGTCAAATGCGATTTCTCCGGCGGAATCGACAATTCCATTCACTAATATCGATTTTGATTGGTCAGATGACATCATGAAACAAGAGAACGTTCCCAATTCAGCCCCTGACACGATAACTGCGCTTAGGCTGGCGCTCCCTGAACTATCTGTCGTCGCTGTTACAGCAACTCCGTTGGAATCAATCACATGAAGTGATGATTCATCCCATGCGATTTGCGATCCTTCGCCCGGAACGTTGACCGTCTGCGCGATTGCCTCTTGGAAAACCATGAGACATCACATCAAAACAACTACAAAACTTGAAAGCCTTAAGCCAATCTTCAACATGATCTACACCTCTGTGGTTTGAAACGAACGTTTGCGATCAGCGAGGCCGAGGAGTTGACTCAACGCAAGTCAAAAACGGCCGATCGAGGCCTTCGTCTGCATCGCTTTGTTCTGGCTCTTCTTCATGCTCGTGCTCAGCATCGCGGTGCTCGTGATCGACGGCATGAGTATACTCGCTCGGGCGTTCTGAGACACCATCGAATTTCATCGCCATCCGAGTTAACATCGCAACAATCCGCACCAATTTGGATTTGAGTTCGAAAC
>JANPLP010000035.1:0-1608 GCA_031426595.1 Planctomycetia bacterium
ATGCATTGGATCCGATGGCTCGAAATCGCCGGATTGGCTTCGCGCCATTGTGTTGTCTCTGGACGATTGCTAGCCGTTTGCTTTCGCAAAAAGGCGGACCCAGTCGTTTCCACATGCTCGACCAATTTTAGAGCAACTGGGTGTGGCTCTTCTTCTACTGGCGGTACGGCAACTAACGACGGGGTACTTCGTTGTACCGGTACTTCTAAACGATCCAATGGGCTAGTTACCCGAACATCCGGTCGGCTCAGGACATGCGTATAAATCATGGTGGTGGAAATATCGCTATGACCAAGCAATTCCTGAATCGTCCGAATATCGGTTCCATCTTGTAGCAAATGAGTAGCGAACGAATGTCGAAAGGTGTGAGATGTCACCTGCTTGTTCATCTTCGCTTGTTCAACAGCCCGTTTTAAGTGCACCGGAAACGTATCGGTATGCAAATGGTGTCGATGCCGCCTTCCTGTCTTTGGGTCACGTGAGAACTTCGCAGATGCAAACAGGAACTGCCACTTAAGCTCCTTGTGTGCGGACGGATATTTCCGATCTAATGCATGTGGTAGCCAAACGGACGCATCACCATTGGCCAAATCCTGTTCATGCAAAACACGGCGAGACAGAACAAGTTGTCTAAGTGGCTCGGCTAGTTGCTTTGGCAACGGAGCAAATCGACTTTTATCCCCTTTGGAATTGTGAATTTCGATTAGCATCTGATCGAAATCGATGTCCTTCACGCGCAATCTCAGGCATTCGCTTATCCGCATCCCGCAGCCGTATAATAACTGTCCAATAATCAAATAAATGCCGGTCAACGTTGATAAAACCCGAACGACCTCCGATTTACTCATCACCGTAGGGATTCGAGGGCCTTTGGTGGATCGATATGCATTGATCTTGCCGAAATCGCGCTTTAGCACATGTTCGAACAGAAAAAGCAGGGCGCTGAAGGATTGATTTTGAGTGGAGGGAGCCACGTTGCCATCGACCGCAAGATCGGTCAAATGCGATTCGACCTCGGCGGCCCCAATATTCGCAAAATCCGTCAGGGATTTGAGTCCTAGGTCCTCCATGAAAACACAAACTTTCCCCACGTAAGCTTTTTCTGTATTGAACTTACGGCCGATAACTCGAATGGCGCGCCTTAGCGCTTGAATCACGTCGGACTCACGCGGATTTATCTTGCCGACAATCCCTTCAATTGCCGCTTCTGTTGAAGCAGCCTCGCTCTCAACCTCACGCTCCTTGGCGGCCATATCACGAAGCTTAGACCGGATATGTTCTAATTTAGGCCTCTCAGACTTCCGAACATTGTTTCGATACCAGATCAAACCCTGAACGATCTTCAGACGTTTCCACGTCGGCATCTTTTCTTTGACCTTAGACCTGAGAAATGCGATGACATGCGTTTCGTGGAAGTCCCAAGTAAACGGGTCCTGGACCCCATGAAACCTTGCCAATGAGGTAAACCAAAGACGACCGAACTTTTCGTCCGATTCCTGTTTACCTGGACTTTCAACATAGACCATGCCAACAATCTCCAGAGTCGAAGTCAACTCACACGAAGCTTTGCCTGCGGAAACTTTTTCTTCGGTCGCGAGTTATAGCTCT
>JANPLP010000036.1:0-3302 GCA_031426595.1 Planctomycetia bacterium
TAACGTATGCTTGCCAGCCGCCAGCGCTGGGGTCTTGAAACTCAACAGCCCCGTTGTAACTACTTGTTCTTCGTAAAAGTCGATCGGTTCTGAAAGTGGTTTACCATCGAGCGAGACTTCAGCGACTCCATAATCCCGCGCGCATGTCAGCGCCATCTCCAGCGACTCCAAACGCTTCTCGGTAATCAATTCAACAGTCAATTTGTCGCCGGGCTTGCCACCCGTCCACCACAGTTGGCTTTTGCCGCTCCATCGATCGCCCGGAAAACCATCCATCGCCTGCGGACTTGCAGTGCCACCAGTCACTTTTACTTTCAGCGACTCGCCTTCGATCGCCTCGGCGACCTTGCCCGTCGCAGAATCGATAGGAGTTCGCGGACCGCGCAAGTGCTTCGCATCGGTCACCACTCGGGGCTTGGGTCCAGTGTACACCTTGGGCTGCGCACCCTTCCAAGCCGATTCTTCTACCACTTTCTTGCTATGTAACAGGACGTGACATCCCAACATCCCGCCCGTTGCCATATCCAGCAAACCATCGCCGTTAATGTCATCCACAACTAACTGCCGGCCCACACCTGCTTCACCATCGGCCTGGTAAGGAATCCAATCGACACCTTCTTTATTGCGAACCAGCTTGAACCAATACACGACCGCACCCGCATCCCACATCGGACTCTGCTTGTGATGCGAGTAATAAGTTTTGCCAGTGACAATGTCCTTCAGTCCATCCCCATCGATGTCCGCCAAGTTGACGCTGTGCAACTCACTGAACAGCACACCGTATTTGTTGTCCGACTTATCTTGACCGAGAATTACATGCTTCTTGAATGTGATGCCGGCCTCCTCACGCTCTTGCTCGTACCAACTCAGCCCGAACTCATGAGCCGCATCGCTGGTGATCACATCGTTATCGCCATCGCCATCCACGTCGTAAGCGTACATCTCCGCGCCGCCATAAGCACTCGAGAACTTGGCCGGATGAAACTTCCAGCGTCCAGAGTCCGCGCTACTTGCCGGTTGCTCAAACCATCCCTCGACTTGGAGAACGTCCATCCGACCGTCGCCATTGACATCACCAACTCCCAAGCCATGCCCAAAGCGTTCGGTGGCCACCTTTTCCGAAATCGGATGAAAGCTCCAAGTGCTCAGCGGTTTCGACCAATCGATCGATGCATAGCCAAAAAAACCATCGCGTGTACACACCAACTCTGGGCGTTCATCACCTACCAAGTTCGTCAACTGCGGCGATTCGTTGGAAACCCAATCAAAGACCTGCACCTTCTCCCAGTGCTTGATCGCAGCGCTCGCTTTAACACCTTTCAAACCCGGGTTCTTGTACACATAAGCTGGCGTGCCCGGAAATCCCACCGTGAAAATGTCAGGATGGCTGTCGCTGTCAAAGTCAGCCACCCAAGCAAAAAAGTGATCCGCATACTTTTCCATCGGCTGCGGTTTGGGTGCATAGATTTCAAACTTCTCAGTAAAGCTTGGCCCCGCGAACCAGTACGGCCCATACACAATATCTTTGAATCCGTCGCCGTTCAAATCGCCAACCGCCGTACCCTCTGAGAAGTACGTCTCCGTTAAACGCTGCCGCGCGAATTCATGAACCGACAACTCTTGCGCCGAACTGGACGCACTGAACAGAGTCGAAGGCAACAACATTACGAACAGCGCAAACCAGGACTTTAACATCGTCAACCTTACGCAATCTGAGGCGCGGGAAATCAATAGGACGTCGATGGACTGCTTCATCGCAATCTCCGGGCGTGAGAAGAGGATTCCAAGGTGGGATTTGGGGAACCGCCTATTGTACCCCAAACATTCCGCCGTTGTAGTTACAAGACAAGCTGCGGCTGATCAACTGCGAGTGACCACGTGATAAAACTCACGCACTCGCTGCAGCGTTGTAGTTTCAGCCGCGCTACTGCGACTAAAGCTCGGTCGCAGATCATCAAGCTGTCTTACGAACAAAGGCCTGGCATTTCAAATAAGAACGGTCACGCCATCCCGTGCCGCCGATTGAAAACAAGCATCGAGGATACGCTGCGTCTTCAAAGTCCACTCGGGCCACTGGGGGTCCAGCGCTTTTTGTATCACCAAGTTGGAGAAAGTGCGAATCATGTTCACCTCTTGGGCATTTGCCGCACCAGCCGCATACTCGGTCACCGCCGACCGCTGGATATGGTTCTCCATATTGAACACGCAGTTGTCAACGTTGAAGAGATCTTTGCCGACAAACGCCTCGACTTCAGGCGCATGGAAAGGCAAAACGAAGTCGTTCAGCTTCAAGTAACCCTTCGAGCCGCTGAGGTGCATCCACTGCTGATTCTCAGTCACGAAGGAACAGTAAAAACTCGCCGACACACCACCTGGAAACAGTAACTCCGCACTCAATTCACCCGGTACCGCCGCTGGACTCGATTCGCCCTGCAGCGCAGTCAACGTTCGAGCGCGGACTTCGGTGGGCATCTGCCCCTTCATCACCCACAAGAAGAATCGGGTGCAGTACCAACCTAAGTCGCCCAAGCAACCGTATGGCTCCAGCTCACTGGATGTTCGAATGTTGGTCCGACAAAAAGCCTCGTCGCCTGCAAACGAAAACTGACTAACCATCCGCCGCAGTTGACCCAACTGATCTTCATCGTCAAGAATCTTGCGCACCATCGGCAGCCGTTGGCTGTGCATGAACATCACACCATCCATGTACTGCACTTTGTTGCGTTCGCATGCCGCCAACATCTCACTGACTTCCTGGGCATTTAAAGCCGCCGGTTTTTCGCCCAGCACATGCTTGCCCGCTTCAGCCGCCTTGATCACCCACTGGCGCCGCAGCGCTGTCGGCAAGGGAATGTAAACCGCGTCAATATCACTACGAGCGAGCAGTGCCTCGTAAGAACCAACAGCTTCCGGCCGAGTCTCAAAAGGAACCTGCGACGAGCACTCATCGATAAAACGCTTCGCCGAGGATTCATTGCGACTGGCCACTGCAACAATGGCCGCGTTACCCGCTAATCGGATCGCTTTCCAATTCTTTCTCGCAATACCCGCAGTTCCCAGAATTCCCCAGCGGCATGTGCCAGCACTCATCAATGGCTCCGTTCAATCTCAAGTTTCAAGGTTATGAAGCTCGGGATTATAGCGAGACTTTGGCTGCAGAGAAACAAAGCGGGCTGTAACATCGTCCGTTACGTCCGACCGATCACGACCAAGCACATGTCGTCCGCCTGCTCGGTCCCGAGAATAAACTGCTTTAAATCTTGCACCACTTGGTTTCCGACGTGCGTGACATCGCTGCCGGA
>JANPLP010000037.1:0-4531 GCA_031426595.1 Planctomycetia bacterium
CGATACGCTTCGCGCGGGGTGGGTGATGGATCACTGGCACCGACGGAGCGTTTTCCTCGGACTGTGCCGTCGAGGGCAACAAAGCAGCTAATGCGGCGGTGCCCAAACCGAGGCTTGTGCGACCGAAGAAGTGGCGGCGAGTCAATTGTTGAGCGATAGATGTTTGCATGGGTTTGGTCAGTGATTGTCAGTTGGAAAGTAGCAATTCCATCATGAGGTGTTCTAGCGCTTCATGACTGCTTCGTCGTAGGTCATCAGCCCTTCGGCAACAACCGTCATTGAAGCCAGTTCTGGCGGATCCAGCTTACTAGTCGCCGGATGATCACCGACTTTCAGCAGCTTTGCCGCCTGCTCCGGCTGTTGCTTGAATTCTATGAGCTGTTCATCAAAGAGCATTGCTAGAACCTGCTGTTCTTTAGCGTGAGGTTTGCGACCAGTAAGCGATCGAAACACAAACTGCAACTGCTCATCTCGACTAGCCGAACTAATCATCGCGCGCTCCGCTAGCGCGCGTGCCGCTTCCACATACTGCGGATCATTAAGCAAAACAAGCATTTGCAACGGAGTTAACGTTGACTGACGGCGGACAGTGCAAACCTCACGGCTGGTAGCGTCAAAGGACATCATCGAAGGTGGCGGCGACGTACGTTTCCAAAACGTGTAGAGACTGCGTCGATGGCTACCAGGGCCAACATCACGCTGGTACTTTTCACCTGACTTTTCTTCCCAAAGTCCTTCCGGTTGATAGGGTTTTACAGGCGCACCACCAATCGTATCGACCAGTAAGCCACTGCTCGCAAGTGCCAAATCGCGAATCATTTCTGCCGACAGTCGATGCGAGGGACCCCGCGCAAGGAGTTGATTTTCGGGGTCATCGCGCAGTAACTGCGGAGCTGGATTGGACAGTTGGCGATAAGTAGCGGAAGTGACGATTTGCTTAACCAACTGCTTCACATTCCAGCCGGAGGCGACAAACTGGTACGACAGCCAGTCAAGCAGTTCGCCATTCGTGGGCTGTGAGCCTTGAAGCCCGAAATCTTCAGCAGTCGAAACCAAGCCTGTTCCGAATAGTGTTTGCCAGATTCGGTTGACGGCTACGCGAGAGGTTAAGGGATGTGAGGGATCGATCAACCATTTGGCCAACCCCAGACGATTGCGTGGCCAATCAGGCTTCATGCGCAGCATGCTAGCCGGCGTGTCGCGTTCGACCGGATCTAAAGGTGCATCGTAAGCCCCTCGAGCTAAGATGTAGGTAGGCCGCGGTGACGTTTCACGCATCACCATGATTTCTGGGATAGGATCGTGTAAGTTGCTCAGTCGATCGCGAAGTTGCTGAAGCGCTGAAAGCTCTTTTTTGAACTCATCGTCCTGCGTGTGCAGATAAAAACTGGCGAGGCGCGGGTCGGCTTTGTCGAACAGAGCAGGCGCGGGGTCCTCGGTTGCCACCAGTCGAGTAACTTCAATCGAAGTAAGCTCACGATCAAAGATTTTCAGTTCGTCGATGCGGCCATCTTTAAAACCAACATCGCGGAAACGCTGACCGACGGCAAGATCTTTGACGCCGCCATCATGCATATTCTTGGTCAAGCCATCGCGAACCACATCGCATTCCACTACTTGACCATTTACGTAAAGCTTCACGCCCGCCGCTCGACTGGAGCCGTCATAAGTCATGGTAACGTGTTGCCATGAGTTGATCGGAAGTGGGTCTTTGGCAACAACGCGAATTGCGTTACCTGGGTAGAAGTGGATAAGGCCTATACTCAATCGCCCCTTCTCAATTAGCAATTCATAGCCGCGGCTGCCTGAATCGGTCCAAGCTTGCGAACGATGGAAGACGACCGCGCGGTCGAACGCGCGAGGTGAGTTGAGCCACAGGGAAATCGAAAACGGCTGGTTGCGAGTGAACTCACCGCCCGTTTTGACAGTCACATTGTTTTCGCCGCTGAGCAACAGGCCGTTACCGACTTTTCCAGGTTCGACTTTTGGATTCTCGCTAGTACTGCCTGGAAGATCCGGCTTGGCACGATTCGCGACTTTGTTTCCCTCAAGTGCTTCAAAGGGATAGTCGCCAATTAAGCCCTGGGTTGTCGCCTTAGCTATGAACTCAGTGAGTGGCGGAGCCGAGGGGTCGCTTAGAGACTTAAGCCAAGCGTCTATCGCTGCTTGTTTTGCACTGGTCAGTTCGCGCAGTTTGTTTTCCTGAGCAGCAATTTCAGTTCGCAGCGAAGTCATTTCCGCCAGTTGCTGCTCGGTGGCTAACTGCAAAGTTGGAGTGGGCGTTGCGTCGGTGAAGTGAGAGTAAAGTCCAGATTCGTCGATACTATTGAAGAATGAAGCGAGCTGATAATAGTCTCGCTGCGAGAGTGGGTCGTATTTGTGATCGTGGCAGCGACAGCATTCCAACGTCAAGCCGAGAAAGGTAGCTCCAAAAGTATTCACTCGATCCGCGACGTATTCGGCGCGAAACTCCTCTTCAACGCTACCCCCTTCGTTTGTCTGCCGATGATTGCGATTGAAGGCGGTGGCAAGCACTTGTTCTCGGGTCGGGTTAGGAAGCAGGTCACCCGCGATTTGCCAAGTAATGAATTGATCGTAGGGCAAATTATTGTTGAACGCTTCGATCACCCAATCTCGCCAGGGCCACATCGCGCGGTAACGATCGTTTTGATATCCGTAGGTGTCTGCGTAACGTGCAACGTCCAGCCATTCCACGGCCATGCGTTCGCCGTACCGATCGCTCTCCAGCAGTCGATCAACCAAGCGTTCGTAGGCTCGTGGTTCAGTATCGGAAACAAAGGCATCGATCTCGGCGAGTGTGGGTGGCAAGCCCGTCAGATCCAGAGTCACACGTCGGATTAGCGTTTCCCGATCCGCTGCCGCAGAGGGACGGAGGCCTCGTTCTTCGATCTTTGCAAGCACAAATCGATCGAGATCGCTGAGACACCAATCTGCCTGCTTGATAGTGGGCGGCGCGATATTCTGAGGCGCGACGAAGGCCCAATGCTGCGAGTACTCGGCACCCTGTTGCACCCACTTGTTCAATGTTTCTTTCTCAGCCGCCGTCAACGACAGCTTCGAATTCGGCGGCGGCATGCGGGATTCAGGATCGTCGGACAGAATCCGTTTAATCAGCTCGCTTTGCTCAGGACTGCCTTCGACGATCGCGTTTTCTTTTGCAGATGCTTCTTCGTCGAGTCGAAGATCAGCGGCTCGTTCTTTGGCATCAGGACCATGACAAAAATAGCATTTGTCGGAGAGGATCGGTCGAACGTCGCGATTGAAGCTAACCTTGTCGTCGGACCAAGCATAAGTGCTGATCCAAGCAAGAATGCTAAATGCAACAAAAACTTTGGTTGCGAGCGCAATTAAAAGCGGGCGGGACATCAGATGGGCTCGTGGGATCGGAGGGATGCGTTCCGGCAGGCGTCGATGGTTTTGGGAGTCGCTGTTTTTGGGAACAGACACGCTTTATTGTAGCCACAAATCCTAGAAAGTTCGTAGATTGCTCGGCAAGTTGCATTAGACGGGTTTTGTCAGTCACACAGCGATCGTCTGGGTGACAGTAGATCCACGTGAAGAGGCCGAATCTTGATGACATGCGGCAACGGACAACTTACAATGCCTGCAGCTTTTTAAAACATGAATGAATCAAGCCGAACAACTCCGCTTCACGACGCCCGATGAATTTGTGCGTGCATTGCCAACCGGCTTGGCAGCAAATCGAACTCGGTAAAACTCCACCCTCTCCCAGATTTTTCGAGGATCACCATGCAGATGCCCAAGCATTCAAGGCGAACTTTTGTTTACCAATCAGCCGCGACTGCGGCGGCGTTGTCCTTACCGACTATTGTTCCAGCGAAAGCGCTCGGTCGTGACGGTGCGGTGGCTCCGAGTGAAAAGATAACCTTGGGAGTAATCGGCATTGGACCACGCTGCACCTATGACCTAAAAGCAATGCTTAACTTGGCTGACGTGCAATGCGTCGCGATCGCTGATGTTCAGGCAAGTCGTCGCGAAGCTGGTAAGAAGCTGGTAAATGATCACTACGGCAACCAGGACTGCAAACTGTATGGCGACTTTCGAGAATTGCTGGCGAGGAAAGAGATCGATGCGGTGCTAATTGCTACGGGCGATCGTTGGCACGCACCGGCTTCGATAATGGCGGCGCAGGCGGGTAAAGATGTCTACAGCGAAAAGCCTTGTGGACTGACAATCGGCGCTTGCCTGGACTTAGCGCATACAATGAAAACAACCGGCCGTGTGTTCCAAGCTGGGACGCAACGTCGCAGCGTTCCGAACTTTCAACAAGCGGTGCGACTGGCTCACAGCGGCAAACTTGGGAAACTGAGGACGTTGTACGCATCCGTTTATACGCCGTCTGTTGAAACGGTTTGGTTGCCCGGCGAAGCGACTCCTAGCAAAGCGGTGGTTGATTGGAATTTGTGGCTGGGGCCAGCGCCCTGGCGGCCCTACAATCGCCAGTATGTAGAAGGAAAGTGGCGCGGACAGTGGGATTTTGATTCGGGCG
>JANPLP010000038.1:0-2874 GCA_031426595.1 Planctomycetia bacterium
GCTTCGTTCTCTTGTAGAATATCGGTGCCGGTGATGTCCATCGGCATGAGATCGGGTGTGAACTGAATGCGACTGAACTTGAGCGACATGGTCTCGGCAAGCTTGCTGACAAGCAACGTTTTGGCCAGACCGGGAACGCCCATGAGCAGAGCATGGCGGCGAGCGAACAAACAGATTGCCAGTTGCTCGATGACCTCTTGTTGGCCCACGATGACTCGCGCAAGCTCGGTCTTTAATCGTCCGTAGGCTTCTCGCAGCCGATCGATGGCTTGCACATCATCATCTGTCATTCTCGCAACTGGATCACTGACCGTTTGACTCATTGTTGCCTCTTGTTGTTCGTTAAACTTTCCGTGACTCATTCGATCTGAATGGGCAGGGGAGCGGCTGGTACTGCCGGCCCTATTTAGTCCGATTCAGGTTCTAGCCTGCGGCGCGGCTGGGGTTATTGTAATCCATATTCCGAGCGGACATGATTCTACTCGAAAGAACTGGTCAGCGGACGGCTTACGACAAGCGAACACTGAGGCTACATTTTGAGTCTCAAGTTGCAAGCGGGACTCATTTTTCTGCTTTCCGGCTTCGGCTGTAACCTTGGCAATTGATCGGAACCTAATGCTCGATAACGCTCCCGTAATCACCTGTCAGCATCGTGCCCTGACGATTGAAGGTTACTCGCGCGCGGCGGTGCAGAGCTACTGGCGGATTCCTGAGTTGCGAATCTCGTTTGATTTGGGTGCTCATCCGTGGGATTTTATGGGGACTTCGACGGTCGCCATCACCCACACCCATCTGGACCACATCGCGGCTTTGCCAGTCTACGTTGCCCGTCGGCGGATGATGAAGATGGAACCGCCCACTATTTATCTCCCTGCACAGGCGGTTGACGGAGTAGAAGCGATGTTGCGAGTTTTCACGCGGCTTGATCGCGGTCGCTTGCCGTGCAATATCGTCCCGGTCGAGCCGGGGCAGGAGATTGAACTGTCACGCGAGCTGGTGATGACGGTGCACAAGACGACGCATACGGTGCCCAGCGTGGGCTATATCGTTTGGGAGCGACGCAAGAAGTTAAAGCCCGAATACACGACGCTTAGCGGGAACGAGATTCGTGACTTGCGGCTTAGCGGTGTCGAAATCAGTTCGGAAGTTCGTATGCCAGTGGTGGCTTACACGGGCGATACAAGTCCGCCTGGGCTCGACGAGAACCCGGATATGCTTCGGGCTCAGGTGTTGATCACGGAGATGACATTCGTCTCTCCGAAACATCGCAAGGAGAAGATCCATAAGCATGGTCATATGCACTTGGACGACTGGATTGCTCGTCGTGATCAGTTTCAGAACGAGTTGATCATTGCGGCGCATTTCAGCGTCCGCTATACGGCCGCGCAAGTCGAACGAGCGGTGCGCAAGAAGATACCCGACATGCTCGGCGATCGATTAAAGTTGTGGTTTTGAGCTTTTGTGTAAAGCGGCTTTATCTCCACGCAGCTCCGGCGGGTGGCGACCATTCGAGTTCGGTGTAAAACATCGCGCCCACATTTATTTCTTTGGCTTGCATGGCATCGATGTGTTCGCGAATCGGTTTTAGTAGAGCGAATCGCGGGAGCGCGACACACCACACGAACGTGAGAGCCACGATCCACAGGAACAGCTTTAAATGAGCTTTATTTTGCATGGCTTCACAAGTTTCTTGAGCTAGTAGCGTAACTAAGTAAGTGAATCCAGTTGCGGTCGCGATTTCTAGGTTTTGAAGAGGATGCCGAACATGAGGTAAGCCATCAGGAATGTGAGCAGAATGTTCAAAGCTTGGCCGCACAAGTAAAGCATTAGCGGCTTGCCGGTCCGAAAGTAAGGGAGCAACTCTTTGAAATTCGTATCGAGTCCCAAGCAGACGAAGGCAAGACAAAACATCCATTCACGAATCGGTTTGGTGATTCCAGCGGTCGAAGCGTCCACCCACAGTTCGCCGTACAAAGACCCTGCGAAAATGATTGAGCAGATCAGCGACGCGGCGACGAAGCCCAATACAAACTTCGGGAAACGCTTCCAGATTTCGCTGATTCCGACAGCGGGTGCCCCGGCCGTGGTATCGACCGACTTGGTCCAATAGACGGCTACGGCAAAAGCGACGATGCCGATCAAGATGTTCTGAATCATCTTGACGGTCACGGCGGTTTCGCTGCCAATTTTGCCCAGCGCTTCGCCCGCGGCAGCGACAGCTCCGGTGGAATCAATTGTTCCGCCGATCCACGCACCGCCGACTCGCGGGTCAAGATCCATGGCAAGGATGACGCGTGGCATCACCACCATCATGATGACAGTAAATGCGAGCGAGAGTCCGATGGCCAACGACAGCTCTTCCTTTTTCGCTTTGCAAGCCGCTGCGGTCGCTATTGCAGCAGAGACACCGCAAACGCTCATATCGGCTGAGATCACGATATTCAGCGACTTGCTTTCCATTTTCAGAACGCGTTGTCCAAAAATGTAAGTACCGATCAACACGATGGGAGTGACCACCCAGGAAACAAATACGCCAGGGATACCCAATGCGAGTAAGCGACCGAAGAGCACTTCCGCTCCTAGCAGTACCAAACCGATTTTAATGAACAGTTCACCGCGCACGGCGGGCTTGAGCCAAGCGGGTGTCCCGATCGTATTGCAAATGACCATTCCGACCAGCAACGCCCAGAGTGCGTACTCCAAATTGTATTTCTCAATCACCGCTTGCTTTGCCATCACATAGGCTAGAACCGCTAGTAAAAACACGAACGGGAAAGCGAATAGAAATGGGGTGATGGGAAGGCGCTGAAGCACGACAGCGGCGAGGCTAATCAGCGCGGCAGCGGCGAGCGCGCCGAGAATGCCCGGTAGTGC
>JANPLP010000039.1:0-11880 GCA_031426595.1 Planctomycetia bacterium
AGCGACCGGAGTAGCAGCAGCCACTGGTCCTGGAAGCATGGAAGCTGCCTTAGCAGGAGCAAGTGGCTGCATTGCGTTTGACGACGGACTTCCGGAAACCAAGTAAGAAACCGCGCCATCGGCTGGCCGTTCACCCTGCGCAGTACTTGCCCACTCAGAGGACACGAATACAACCGGCTTTTCGCTGAGCCCAGTAGCTCCATCAAGGAGACGGTTCACTTGAGTCGCTTCGCGAGCTACCTCTGGAGGAACCGCTTCAGCAGCAGGCACAGTTTCGTCGAGCGATTTAGCAGGTGCTGGCGACAATTCACTTACCAATCCCGGCAAGGCATATCCATTGAGTACGGGCCGCGGAACGGGCAACTGCGGACAATCCGGATTTGTTGGATCATAGAATCGAGATCGCGGATCGGGTGTGACTTGGTAATTGGCTGGCAAAATGCCATTCGCACAAGCAGCTTTCTCTTGAATGATTTGATAGGAATCACGATCAGCGGCCGTACGATAGCGCGTGCGTGAGCATCCAATCGAACAGACGGCGAAGAGCGCTAGCGACAAAAGAATTGCGGAACGCATGGATTGGGCGGGATTCCAGTTTTTGCGGAATGGCAGTGGCGACCTATGCAACTTACTTGCAGTTGATCGGTTGCATCCGTAACGATTCTCCGGCTTGTGCCAGATATTCCGGGGAGAACCAGCGGGCCACGTTCCTGTTAGATAAAGCGGGGTAACTTTACCGCTTGTATCTAAGAACTTTTGATAGCAATTTGTGGCGCGCACATCGGCTATGCGTGTCGGAGCGCTTCGATGGGATTCATGCTGGCCGCTTTGTAAGCCGGGTAGACTCCAAAGACGATTCCAATCAGCACGGAGATGCTAAACGCGATCAGCACGGACGAGAGGCTGGTTGACGTGTTGATACCAAGCACCAGTGTAAAGATCATGGGCAAAACAACGCCGCAGATTACGCCGAGTATCCCGCCACTAGTACTGAGCACCGTTGTCTCCATCAAGAACTGCATAATAATGTGCCTACGCTTAGCGCCAATCGCGCGCCGAATTCCAATCTCGCGAGTCCGTTCAGTCACCGTGGCAAGCATAATGTTCATGATTCCAATACCACCGACGAGCAACGAGATTCCAGCGATCGAACCTAATACCAAGTTCCATAAACGCTTTTCACGCTCGGCTTGATTGAGCAGCTCTAGCGGCACTTGCACTTCGTAGTCCTTCTTCGCTTCGTGACTTTGAGCGAGGATGTTGCGAACCACGGATGCGAAGGGTCGCACTTGCGATTGATCGTTGAGCTTCAATACCACTTCGCTCAACTCGATTCGAACATACTGCCGCGAACCCGTTTCGACCAACCGCTGCACGATTCCCATCCGATTCTGAGCTGACGATATCGGTATGAACAAGAAACTGTTTTCGTCATTCCCTTCCTCCGCCAGCGACTTGGCGTTGCCACTATCGCGTTCGCCAATCACACCGATCACACGATACGCGTCGTCACCGACCAGTAAAGATTGGTCGAGCGGATCTTGGAAGCCAAACACTTGTCGAGCGATACTTTTGCCGATTACAACCACGTTTGCGGAAGCCGCCACGTCGGGTTCCGTGAAAAAACGGCCCTGAATCCGCATCGGTTTGATCAACGGATAGTCGGCTGTGGTTCCAACCACTTTCGCCCCAGAAACATGACGTTTATTGTGCTGCAAATTCTTTTTGTGCACCACGGAAGGGACCACCAGGCAGTCGTTCAACTCCAGGTCTTTGAGTACGCGTAGGTCTGAAAAGGTCAAGCCATAAGCGAGCACATTATTGGATGTCGAAGTCGAAGTGGAAAGAGAATCGTTGGTGGGTGGTGGTTTGACGCTTCGGACGATTACGTTGCTGGCACCCAAACGTCGGATTTGCTCGAGAGCCTCCTGCTTGGAGCCTTCGCCGATCGACAGCATCGCAATTACTGACGCCACACCAAGGATCGTGCCTAACAACGTCAACGCGCTGCGAAGCTTATGCAGCAGCAAGTTGCGGATCGCAAGCATGAAGGTGGCAAAGAACACAGTTCGCAAACTCGTTTGGTCAGCGGAAATCGAAACTATGAAGCAGGCATGGCGCTGCTGTTGTCTGCGAAGACGGCATCTATTAGGTCTTGCGCATTGATCGCAACGGATTCACCTTCGTTTAATCCGCTTTCAATGCTTACGCGAGTTTCACTGGCACGCCCCAGCGAAACCGGACGCGGTTGCATCTGGTTGCCTTCGTTGCGAACGACGACATAAGTTTCGTCCTGGTGCTCAACGATTGCATGCAGGGGAACGTTGACCACGTCCGAAGCCGAGTCAACAAGAATCTCGGCCACTGCAGTCATGCCGGGCTTCAAGCCGGTGACTTTTTCATCGATGGTTACGATCGTTTGATAGACCTTCGTATCATTGCCCGACCAACTACTTTGCTCTGGCAAGACCGCCACCGACTTGACAGTCCCCTGGTAATGGGCATCTGGGAATGCATCGACAGTGATACGCACGGGCAAACCTGGTCCGACTTGGTCGAGCGCTGATTCATGGATTCGCGTTTCAACTTGCATGGAATCAAGATTGGGAATTGAGAGCAGCTTCTGGCGGTAGATAACAGGCACACCTTCTCGAACTTCGGAAACCTTATTGCTCGGATAAGCCACCAAACCAGACTGAGGTGCGTAAATTTTGCACTTCTGCAGTTGATCTTTATATCGCGCAAGCCGCTCTTCTTCTTTTTTCAAAGATTCATCTTTGGCTCGCATAAGTGCTTCCATCTGTGCCAACTTGGCTTCATTGTTACGCAGCACTTGCTCCAAACCTCGCTTCGCGGTCGCAACTTTTCCTTCCAAGCTTAACAGTTCCTTGCGCTGTTCGTAGACTTCCATTTTCTTCAGCGTCGAAAGCTCAGATTGCAACTGGTTTAACTTCGCCGCGAATTGACCCTCGGCCTGCAAGTAAGTCAATTCGATGCGACGAACCTCGTTGCGATTGGCGTAGCCGAGCTTGAACAGCGATTGCACACCGCGTTGCTCCTCGCGCCTCAGTTCCATCGTTGCTTGCGCAGCCAAAATCTCATTGTTGACATCGTCGATACGCCGCTTATTCGCGTCTACCGCAAGCTTATGAGTTCCATTTTTCTCATCGACATACATCTCCAGCTCAAGATTTGCCAATTCGATCAGCAGCTTCGCTTCGGCCTCAGCAGTAGCATTCATCGTCCATTGGTTCTTGAGGTTTGCTTCCGCTTGGATCTTTTCCGCTATCGCATTCTCGGTCAACAGCACTTGGTCATCCAGTGCTTCCTGCATCGGATTCGAATCAAGCTCCAGCACCAAATCGCCCTGCTTGACTGAAGCACCATTCGGGATCATCCACAGGATAGTCGTGCCGTTGATGTTGTCGCGGCGAACGTCTTCAACTTCGCAGATCAAGTCAATGTTCGATTGACTTTCAAGACTACCGCGTTCGAGTACAACGACTTCTAAATCAGAGCGATCGACCTGCTGCCAAACCGCTTGCGAGTATGCTTCAGTTGCCCCTGGAGATCTCCGGCTCAAAAACCAACTCGCCGAAGCAACAACCACAACAGCGACTATGACTAGCCAGGAGCGACTTGCGAACGCCAGCGGCAATTGCAGAGCACTGCCGTTCGAAATGTCGACGCGGTGTAGGACCGTGGACATAGTATGGGACTTCCGTATTTTAGGCTGGACCCCTGAACGTCAAAGTTGATGTTCAAGAGGCGAGAGGCGGGAACTGGCGCGGGGCCAATAATCTTTATCGAAGCAACACGCAGTTTGGTTAAGAGTTTATTCCATTTTATCGCGAAAATCAACGCTTCTGGGCAATGCTGTAATCTTCGGTGCAGGATCGAATCAAGACCAACAGCAGCGTAGCCCTGTAAAACTAACAACAAATTCAATTTCTAGACACCGAATCGCCACCTGGAGGATACCCAACCGCGACGACCGTACACGGGCAAACTTAGAAGTTATACTAGCCCTTCAACCCCTCGCAAAAACTCCCACCTTTACCGGAATCTAAGCATGCCGAAGTTCACTCGCCCGCCCCTTCTCTCCTCGTATCGCACGAATCTTCCGCACCACAAAAGCAGCCTCTTACTCGCCATCCGCGCCGTAGTCCTCGCAGCCTGCACAATGACGCTGCACACACCCTTACAAGCGGCTGAGCCGAACAAAGTCGACGATGGTTTTAATGTTTCGGCGAAAGATTGGCCCTGGTGGCGTGGACCAGCTCGAAGCGGTGAAGCGGCGCCTGACCAGAAGCCGCCGAGCGAATGGAGCGAATCGAAGAGCGTGGTCTGGAAAACTCCGCTCGCCGGCCGCGGCCACGGCTCCGTTTGTTTGCTGGGCGACCGTATTTATTTGCAAACCGCCGACGAAACGAGCGGATCCCTAATGGTGGCTTGCCTCCAGAGATCAACCGGCAAACAGCTTTGGTCGACCACCGTCCACGCGGGCGGCGGCATGCGTAAAAACAACAAATCCACCGCTGCTTCCAGCACGCCGGCTTGTGATGGCGAACGTTTGTTTGTGAATTTCCCAAACGACGGAGCTCTGTTTACTACGGCGCTCGACTTGAACGGTAAACAACTTTGGCAAACTAAAATATGCGATTACATCGAACATCAGGGCTACGGCTCGTCGCCAGCTCTCTATCAATCGCTGGTGCTAATTTCAGCCGACAACAAAGCTGGCGGCGCGATCGCGGGTCTCGATCGCAAATCCGGTGAAATGGTCTGGCGACGCGAGCGCCCGCAGCTTCCCAACTACCCGTCGCCGATCGTCTTAAACATCGCTGGCAAGGATCAATTGATCATGACTGGCTGCGACAAAGTCTCCAGCTTCAATCCGCTCACCGGCGAAACTCTCTGGGAAGTCGACGGCGCCACGACTGAGTGCGTTACCTCGACGATCACAGATGGCACGCACGTGTTTACAAGCGGCGGTTATCCCAAGAATCATATGTCCGCAGTGCTCGCCGATGGCAGTGGCAAGAAAGCTTGGGAAACCGATACGCGGCTCTATGTCCCTTCTTTGCTGGTGCGCGACGGTCATCTATTCGGTGTGCTCGATGCCGGTATCGCCGTTTGCTGGAATTCCGCAACGGGCGAGGAACTTTGGAAAGCTCGGCTCGGCGGCACTTTCTCTTCGTCTCCCGTTTTAGTTGGCGATCGTATTTACGCGACGAGCGAGGCTGGCGAAACGTTCGTTTTTCGAGCAGACTCAAGCAAGTTTGAGCAACTGGCAAAGAACAAACTCGGCGATGAAATCCTTTCAACGCCGGTGATTTGCGACAGTCGTATTTACTATCGCGTGGCCCACATGATCGACGGTAAACGTGAGGAATTCTTATACTGCTTGGGAGAGTAACGATGCACGGAAAGTCACCATTGCAGCCCTCATTCGCCACGCAGTGCAGATGGCAAGCGGCCTGTTTGTTCGTGTGCAGTGTCTTGTTCTTTCCACAAGTTGCGTTGGCACAGTTGATGGCTGGCGCTGCTATAGTCGACATTACTCCCACGCAGTTGCCGGTCATCGTCAACGGCGGAATGACTTCGCATACAGCAAGTTCCATCCGGACACGGCTGAACGCGCGGGCGATCGTGCTTAGCGACAAAGATGAACGTATCGCGATTGTGGTCGCTGATAGCTGCATGATGCCGCGCGAGCTGCTAGACGAAGCCAAACAACTGGCCGCAACTCGCACCAAAATCCGACCTGATCGTATGCTCATCTCCGCCACGCACACACATTCCGCTGCCTCCTGCATGGGAGCATTAGGAACCGATGCGGATCCGAATTACGTTCCGCTGCTTCGCCAGAAACTCGTTGAAGCCATCGTGGCTGCAGAAGCAAATTTGGAACCTGCAGAAGCTGGCTGGGGCAGCGGCTCAGCGCCAGACTTTACAGCCCTGAGACGCTGGGTCCGTCGACCGGATCGCGTCGCCAACGATCCCTTTGGAAACCCAACAGTACGTGCCAACATGCACGCTGCTCGCAACCCTGACGATGCCGTGGGTCCCACTGGGCCTGAGGATCCAGAACTGGCGATGGTTGCGTTCCGAAGCACGATGGACAAGCGTCCAATAGCATCGCTGGCAAATTTCTCAATGCACTACTTCAGCGATGCACCCATCAGCGCCGACTACTTCGGTTTGTTCTCGGACGGATTGCAAGCTGTGATGAGCGAACGGAATCCCAACGCAAAGAGTTTCGTCGCAATGATGTCGCACGGCTGCAGCGGTGATATTTGGCGGCGAGATTATTTCATTCCCGAAGCAGTTGCGCAGCAGTCCGCTCTAACGATTGAGACTTATACCGAAGGCTTACTCGCGATCGCAACTCGAGCCTATGATGAAATCACGTATCAAAGCGATTCGAAACTCGCAATGGCCGAGTCTCGGATGATTTTGCGATATCGAACTCCCGACGCTCAGCGATTGGAATGGGCAAAGCGCATTGTGGGGGAGATGGGTGATCGGTTGCCGAAAACGGACACTGAAGTTTACGCGCGCGAGCAACTCATTCTTCATGATCGTCAGTCGACCGAGATAGTGCTGCAAGCACTCCGCATTGGCGACATAGCGATTGCGACGACGCCCTGCGAAACATATGCCTTGACGGGACTGAAGCTAAAAATCCAAAGCCCTAGCGCTAAGACGATGGTCATTGAATTAGCCAACGGTGGCGATGGTTACATTCCTCCTCCGGAACAACATCACCTGGGTGGCTACAACACTTGGGCCGCCCGAAGCGCTGGATTAGAAGTGACCGCTGAACCTCGAATTGTTGCGGCTGATCTTGAGTTGCTCGAACAAATCTTTTCACGTCCGCGGCGGTTGCACGAACAGTCCCGTGGTCCAGCGGCTGAAGCTGTCCTTGCAACCCGTCCCATCGCTTACTGGCGACTGCATGATCTTGCCGCTCCCATAGCCCACGATGAATCTGGTAATGAGCGTCATGCCAGTTACGAACCCGGCGTACTGTTTTTCCTTGAAGGCGATGACAAGCGGGATTGGGTCAAGCCGCAGGTAGAGCAAACTATTCCGCGAGAGGTCAATCGATGTGCTCACTTTGCAGGCGGGCGCTTGCGAGCTGATCTTGCTCAAGTTCCCGATCAGTTTAAGTTGACGATGTCTTTCTGGAATGGCATGCCCGACGAGGCTCGCAAAGTTGCAGGTTGGATGTTCTCTCGCGACTTCGAGTTCGCTACGTCAACCAGCGGCGTCCACATCGGATTAGGCGGCCAAGCTGATGCGGCTGGTCGATTGATTTTGAAATTGGGGCATGCCGAACCTATCGTTGGCACCTCAGTCATCCAACGTTGGACATGGCACCAAGTGCGCTTGGAACAACGGGGTGACGAAGTCGTCGTCTATCTCGACGGTTCCTCTAAACCTGAACTTCGCGGCAAGCTTAAAAATGCCGCTGTACAAACCACTGCACCGAACTTTTTCTTTGGCGGTCGCAGTGACAATGAGGACAATTGGGAGGGTAGACTAGACGAGATCTCCCTCGCCCCGCTCCAATGATCTGCCACCCCATGAACCGATTCCGAATCTGTTCCATTCAGCAAGAGACGAACTTCGCGGTGGGTAGAATTGAATACAACCTATGTTGCGAGAGATCGATTAGCCAATGGGCAAGCGACATGCACTTTTCAACACCCGCTTTATCGACAGCTCCCATCACCAGCTTGCTCGTCCATAGACCGCGAAGGTCGCTCGCTCAGCCGTCTGTTGCTTCGCGTGGTGGAAGCTGCAGTGAATTTGGCCAGCATTTTGAGTCACGGATGGGTTTCGTCGCGACCTGATTGTGGCGAATTAACTCCGTTTGGTGATCGATCGGCTCGTACGGGTTGCTGGAATCTCGCATCCGTTTTTGGTCAACACAAGCTGGCGTTAACCGGCATGCCGCCAATAAAAGTAGGATTTCAAAACCTGGGTATTCGGCGGCTATGGGTCATCGCCTTGTTCGTCAATAGCCTCTCGGACTACTGGTCGTGCATCACATCTTCACGCCGTTGTGCCACATGCCACAAAACACCAGCGGGATCAACAACGTAAGCGATCCGAAGTCCCCATGGCTGCAGCGCTGGAGCCTTGGGAGGCGATACACCGAATCGTTTTGGCAGATCCAATGATACGATGTGAGACCACCAAGCTTCAAGATCGTCGACCATTAGCTGCATCATACAATTGCTTGCCCAGTCTTCGTGGAAATGCCGTTGAAGAATAAAGCCTCCGCTGCCGGCCTTGAAAATGGCCACCTCGCTGTCGAGAGTTTTTTCAAAACCCAGTGCCTCGTAGAATCGCTTGGAAGCGTCAAAATCCTTTGTGGGTAGAAACGGGCGTACAAGCTCTGTTCCGGTCGGTAAACGATTCATCATTCACTCACCATGGGAGAAGAACGGCAATCATCACCGAGCCTGCGGCAAGAAATTGCGAGCACACCAAATGACTCGGCGCCGACTTCGGTGCATAGGTGTGTTCGCTCATTTAGTAAGCCCCTTGAGAGTAAGTCAACTCGTAACTGTGCGTATAGATCTCAAAGATCAGACCAAATGGATCTTCCACGTAAACCATCTTATACGGTTTTTCGCCCGGATAGTATTCCCTGATCGGCATCCGTTGCTTGCCACCACTTGCGACGATCTTTCCCACCAGGGCCTCAATATTAGGATCCTGCACGCAAAAGTGAAATGTCCCAGTTTTCCAATACTCAAATTCATTCGGCTTTTCATTGTTCCGAAACTGGAACATCTCGATCCCAATTCTGTCTCCTGCGGACATATGAGCGATCTTGAAAGAGCCCCAGCCTCCGCCGAACACATCGACACACATCTTACCAATAGCGGTATCGGACTCTTCCGTTACGACTGTCGGTTTCATGATCGTGTACCAGCCCATGACGTCCTCGTAGAATGCTACCGCCTCTTCGAGGTTTGGGACTGAGATACCGATATGGGATAAAGTCTTCGGGTATGTGTTCATGGGTCTTTACTTTCTTGTAGATTATCACCGGTCGATTGTTGGACACAATTGAAGCCAATGAGTCCGATGATCGAGCGGACGCAAGTAAGATTCGTTTAGGACGCGGCCGATCACCCGCTTTGTCCGAGCGGATCGTTATCGCATCCGTTGAGCCTCTAAGGCGACGGACCAAACGCCGCAACAATCTGGTCGGCACTCTCGCGATCATGATTTCGGGCATTAGAAAGTATACCGTGCAGTCGTTCTGTCGACCAATCAATCGCTCGATCAAAGGCTTGGTCAGTGTCCAGCCCTGCATCAATCGCAAATGATCGCAAGGCGACCAACGAAACAATCAGATCACGATATTCACAATTTGCATCAATCATCGATGCTGTCGCGAGCCCACGATTGAACCAACCTTCGCGTGAGCCAGCATCCGTCTTGATTCGGAGACCTGCGCGTCGGACAAAGAGCACTAGGCTCCATAGCGATTCGAATTCTCGGAGTTCTTCCCGAATCGTCGCTCGCTCGGTTTTGTATCGGATGTAGTAGTCGGCAACCACGGCAATCGATTCATCGAGTTCTCGTTTGCCCGCACAATCCCAAATATTCGTTTGGTCGTCGCGGCTCAATGCGTCGTGCAGTTCATTCATCAAGTTGACAGTCAAGCTGCTCAAGACCAGACCCTCTTTGCAATAACTCTTGCTGTTACCCGGCAGCGCCCAAGATCCTCTAGTTTCAGACTCCGCCCGATCCGCCGCTCGGGTTGACCGCCGTGTTATCCCAAAATCGCTTCAATCGCGGGGCGAACTTCGTCCGCTTCCATTGTATTGACAAATCGGCCAACTTCCGTGCCCCGATGCCTAAGGATTAGCACTGGTACAATTCCTGCACCATAAGATTCGGTGACGGATTTCGATGTCGCCTGAACGTACGCAAACTCGCATCGCCCCGCGAACTCAATTCTGAGTTGCTCAACCACGTCCGCTGTAGCAGCCGTCCACACCGATGCCGACTCTGCCCAAACGGCGATCAGCACTGGCATATCTCCAGCGTACGCAAGTGCATCGCCATCAATCGTGCCTTTGTAAACGGGCTTCCGGTGGCCCGTCATAAAACGCAAGACGCGGATCGCAAGCACGATCGGAAACAGCAGCCCAATAATCGCTATGGCGCTGACGCGGCTAATGCCAATCCTCATTCAGGGCGTCCTTTAAAGGCTAACGAAGGCGGTAACAGAGACGCTGCCCAAAAACACGCGTTCAAAATCCGCGATGGCGGCAATTTCGCTTGACCGCTTGGTTGTGCGATCGCGGTCCGCCTTAATATTGGCTTCAGTGAAAACTTCGATCCGGTTTCGTGCATCGTAGTCCATTGCCGTATCGTTTGCATCGCAGTCTGCAAGTCGTGGGAATGACTTCATACGCTTTTGGAAGTCTTGATACTCCAGGTCAACTCTTTCAGGAAGAAAATGAAGCCCACCCCGGCAACTTGGCAGCTTGTTCTAGCCACTTCGTGATTTGTTCCTCATCAATTGTGTCTTTTTCGTAAATGTTCAGCCATCTTGCGTTCGGATCCTTACCTGCTCCGATTGGTGCTGGTTTAAGCGATGCGCCGCAGAAGAAACTGAGTTGAACATATTTTGTTAATACGTGAAAGGAAACAAGCCAGCCTTGACCATCGATACCGTAGAACGGTGAATTCCAACGTACTGCCTTCTTAACGTTGGGCAAATGTGAAACGATGAGCTCATCAAGTCGGCGACCAACATCCCTTTTCCAGCCGGGCATGGCCGCAATGTATGCACGCACCGGTTCGTCTCCATCGCCTTTCGGTATCTGAGGGTTTCCCCCAGACAGCAGCTTTATTGGCCCAGTACTAAAGTCATGCGGCGCGGCACTGCTCGTTCTTTTCGGCGAAGTCGAATTCTTTGATTGAGATGGTTTCATGGGTTCCAAGTTTTGCTTAGTATGAGACGGATAATCGGTCCCTTCCACAACCAGAATCCAGAGATCAGCAGTCCAGGGACGAATATAAACCGGAAAGTCTTGGCCTACGGCGCGACCTCCTCAGGTGTCCCATAAATATATCCTACAATCGGAAGATCGCACGCGATGTGCATCGATCTGACTATTGATCGCTGTGTCAATTCTTTCATGGCCTCGAGGTGTAGCCGAACGGCTGCGATGAACGCGGTCGCCGCGCGATGGTCAATTGGCAGAATGGCCGATCGGCAACTCTGGTCGACATACTCTTCACTGGAATAGTGATTGGTTCTGTCATGGTCCGTCGATGCCAATTCTGGGTGCAAACGGCTCGATCGTGCGACCTCGATCGCGATTTTGGCTATGGCGATACTGGGCGCCATAGTGCGTCAAACGACCATTTAAACGGGCTAATTAGTTTTCGATATTGATCTTGCTGTTCGGACGTAAGCACCCGCATAAGCACGTGTACCTGAGTCATTCGGGTTAATAATCAGCCGGAGCGCGCTAGCGTCGCGCTAACGTCCGGTTTCTGCTCCTCAGTTAAACCGAAAGACTGTCATCGACGTGCTTATGCGGATTCCTGCGCGGCGGCGGGGTAAAGATGCCAGTCTAACGCACTGAGGCGGAGGAGGGCAAGCATTTTTAAGTCTTGCAACACAAGCTCGAAGCGCCAGCGAGTGAATCCATCTGCCCCGCTTCAAAACGCGACCACCTTCCGCTACACCCTCTTCACGACCAACCACTCTCGACCGACTGCTAGCGACTGACACCATGAAATACAAGCTCGAAGCGCCAGCGAGTGAATCTATTTCCCCCACTTCGAAACGCGACCACCTTCCACCGCCGCCTCTTCCCGACCAACCACTCT
>JANPLP010000040.1:0-4570 GCA_031426595.1 Planctomycetia bacterium
CAAGTTAAGGTTACGGTCTTCGGCCCCGTCGTAAATCTAGCTAGCCGTTTAGAAGCAATGACGAAGCAACTGCAAGCTTCGATCCTGATGGATGAACCGACCGCGGAATGGGTTCGCGAGCATGTTAGCTCGGATGTTTTACGAGTACGTCGCGTTGCGAAAGTGCTGCCCTACGGCATGCAAACGCCTTTGGTAGTCAGCGAACTGCTGCCGCCTGCGGGTCCGGCGAGCATCTTAACCGACGAGCACATCTGTGCGTATGAGCAAGCGCTCGAACATTTTCAAGTGGGTCAATGGCCAGAAGCATTTCGCCTGCTACATCAAGTGCCGGCAGAGGATCGCGTGAAGGATTTCTTGACCGTCTTCATCGCTCAGCATCGCCGCGCTGCGCCGCCCGATTGGCGAGGCATTATTGAGCTGCCAAGCAAATAGAAGATTGCAATAGTATCTCGAAGCGATACGATCGCGAGTAGTTTCACCTTCGTGCTAGATCGCAACGCGACGATTGTATAAATACCACTCCACCACAAGTACCACTAGGGCTAGTCCCAGCAGCCAGCGCCAGTATTCAACTCGCACAATTTCAGACTGCGTCCCTTTGGCAACCACCGCCTGCGTACCGATTTGCACTTCGTTGGCGATCTTGATGTTGCTTTCTTGCTAGCTGAATAAGTTGACGGTGAACAACTGCAACAAGCGATCGACGTTCGCAGGTCGAGCTTGATAGAAACCCAGTTCATCTGTCTGGGTGTAAATCAATTGCGGTTGCCCCGACCGATCCATTTCGACTTTTTTCCCGGATGGTGGTTCAATCTCCACTTTATCGAAACGAGTGGCCAAGTTCAGTACTGCGGGTTGACCGGGCTTAATCGTTTTCGCCCCCGCTGAGGATACCGCACCGCCGAGGTATTCAAGCGAATTGAGAAGAAATACTGGAAAGCTGCGTTTGATGGGCCAGTCAGTATTTGGGGTCGATCCATCCGTTCCGCGTTTGGATAGGGCCATAGCCAGCACAGCGTCTTGGTAACCTTCGCGGGGCGCAACGCCGGCAAGAATACCCGCGTCAGTTCGTACCAATTCAGTACCGCCATCGGGCAGGGTCAGCGATTGACCTTCGACGATTCGAACCGTGCCAAGATCGACGTACTGCAGCATGGGATGTGCTTTGTTGCTGTCAATGATAAACAAGGGTCCTTGCAACTCCGATCCTTTCCAGCGTTCATCGGGCGGCAGGGCACCGATGAACAAAGTATTCGACTCGGGAAGTTTTGCAGGAGCACATTGATCGTAAATGAATAGATCGATATCACCCGAATCCGCCAACTGAATCGACTCAGGCGTATTAAGACTAGCTGGGTCAACGGTACGTAGCGTCGCAAGTGATTGAGCGTACTCGGTCTTGAGCGCTGTCTCTAAGGCAACGTTACCTTCGGTCACCAAGACCACCTCTAATTGCCTTGGTGGATCCAAGCCCGCGTAAGCAATATTGTCCGATTGAAAATCATCATCCGCTTCTAGTTCGAGTTTTAATTGACCCTCAGTCGCGTTCTCGATCGGAAAAGTCACCCCGTCGCCCGATTCGGGATCGAGTGTCAGTTCGCTCGAGTCGATGAGTTCCCCATTGAGTGACAGCGTTGCAGCAACCGTCATAGGCTCTAAACCAAAGTTGTACAACCTTGCAAACGCCTCGATCTTCCCCGACTTCTCAACATTACGATCGACAGTGAATCCGAGCACAGCGACGTTCGACGGCGACTCCGTTCCGATCGGAATGTATTCGGCACTAAGATTGCCGAGGTCCAATTGAGGCGCGGCGAAACCTCCGTCACTTAAAATGTAGATGTTTGCAGGGATAGCATCGGCAACTTGAATATCGCTCATGTCTTTCACTTGACTCGTTCGGCCAGGATTTGCCAGCCCCGAGGCGGCTCGAAGAGCTTCGTTCAAATCCGTAGTGCGATTGGTCGCCTGAATCGATTCAATCGCAGCTCGCAACTGACGCCGATCGCCTGTAAAACCTTGCTTGACGTCGGCGCGATCGTTGAATGCGATGACCATCGCCACATCGCTACCCGTCATCGAATCGAGCATCTCGAGGGCTCGTTTCTTGGCCGATGCCAATCGTGTCGGCTCAACATCCGTGGCTTGCATGCTGCACGAATTATCGATCATAAAGATCGAACGATTGCCCAAGTTCTCTTCGCCGCGAAAGCCGGGCCGGAGGCAAGCGAGAATCAAGGCAGCGAGTATCAGCAATTGCAGCAGCAATAACAGGTTCTTACGCAGTCGTTGCCAAATACTGTTTACATGCAAATCTTCGATGGTGCGTTGCCACAGATAAGTGCTGGGCACTTTCACTGGCACTCGGCGCAGTTTGAGAAAGTAGAGCATTACAACCAGAGGCGGAACGGCGGCCATGATCAACCACTGCCACCATGACAACATGTTGATCCAGCTCATCGTACCAATCCTCGCTCTAGCAGATATTGCCCGACCAACACGTCAGCCCCTTGATCGCTGCGAGCTAAAAGATACGTCATACCACGCTGCGAGCAGAATCGCCGAGCTTGATCGACATACGCAGCCAACGTCGCTTTGTATTTCTTGAGTAGCGCCGTGCTGACCGAAACCTCCGCTTCGTCATCATCTTCGCAGTCAACCAACTTCAAATCGCCTTTGAGATCCGGATCCATCTCTTCGGGGCTGAGCATATGCAGCACGAACACATCCATTTGCTGACCGACCAACAACCGCAGCGCCGGTTCATAGCCGCTCTTATCCATCAAGTCAGAAATCAGCACTACGATACCTCGCCCGGTGTTCTTCAAGCAAAATCGCTTTACTGCGTCTGTAAGATTACAAACTTGTTCAGGCTGAATTGACTGAACGAAATCTGACATCCGCCACAGTTGTGAGCGTCCGCGCAAAACTGGGCTCGACTGATTCTCGGCTCCCAAGAATTCGATCCGCACGCGATCGCCGCGACACATGCCGACAAACGATAGAGCCGCCGCGACTTGTTTGGCCGCGAAGAACTTGGTCGGATCTCCAAAGTTCATCGAGGGGCTGGCATCGACCAAGAAGTAAACATGCAGATCCTCCTCTTCCAGAAAGAGCTTTAGAAAGAGTTTGTCCAACCTCGCGTACAAATTCCAATCGACGAATCGAAGGTCGTCGCCTGGAACGTAATTGCGATAGTCCGCGAACTCAACGCTCTGTCCTTTGCGCCGACTGCGACGTTCGCCTTTCAATCGGCCGCGAAAGATCTTGCGACTGACCAGTTCAAGCCGCTCTAGTCGAGCCAATAATTTGGGCGGCAGCAAGTCTTGTTCTGAAGTCGTCTTGGCCATGTTGTGTTTCGTGTGAAGCTCGAGAATCGCTGACAGTGCGGCAACCTTGAAGCCCCGCTGATCGCGCTCCCAACATCATAGCACGCCCCGCGCGCGGTTTGGAACTGTACGAGAAGACGTAGAACCGTAGGCCGGAACAAGCTACGCGCCGTTCCGGCATAGGCGAACCGATTGCGAGGGCAGTTTGCCCGGAGGTGATGTTTTGGTGATGCATCGAAACGCTAACGCGTTCCGCTACCAGGTACGCAAGCCGGAAATGTAGGCCGGAACAAGCAACGCGCGGTTCCGGCATAGGCAAACCGGTTGCGAGGGCATTTTGCCAAGCGGTGATGTTTTGGTGATGCATCGAAACGCTAACGCGTTCCGCTACCAGGTTGGCTGCGGATTTGTGTAACGCAATTCGGATGCCGGAATGGCGAGTTGCTTGTTCCTGCCTACGAACTACGCATAATCACTGCACTACTAATCAATACAGTGCCATAGAAAGTTTTCGGCGATAGTCGCGAGTCAGCTCGGAATCGTCGGGCAATATTCGAAAGACATCGACCATTAGTGCCCGAGCTTTCTCGCCGGTTACTTTGCGATCGTTAGCCACTAGACCTAGGCAGATTTCAAAAGCGGCTTCGTACTGCTGGTGAGCGGCGAGGACCTCGGCCAAGTTCAATTGCAATTGAAAATTCTTAGGTTCTGCATCGGCTTCCGCTCGAGCCGCTTCGACGCTCGAGCCAGCTTTCATGCTCAGCTCCAAGCTCGCTTTCAGTTTCTCTGCAGCCGGTTCCAGGAAACCGCGTTTATCGAGCTGCTCGAGGATTGAGCGACAATCATCACTGCGTCCCTGAGCCAACAGCAACTCGGCGAGTGCGATTGACGCGGTCGAATTGTTCGGAGCTTTTTCAAGCATCGCGCGCAGTAGCGACTCCGCGGTTGCAGGATCACTCTCTGCCAACCGCTTGGCATCTAATAATTGAGTTCCAAGCAATTGCTTCTCGATCCAAGCTCGCACATCAGTTTCGGGCATTGCACCCTGAAAGGAATCGACTACTTCGCCGCCGATCACCGCAAACACCGCTGGGATTCCAGACACTTGAAAACCTCCAGCCGCCTTTTGGTTTTTATCCGTGTCCGCTTTTACCAACACAAACCGACCCGCGAACTCTTCAGCGAGTTTTTCGAGCACAGGGCCAAGTGCACGACAGGGCGCACACCATTCGGCCCAAAAA
>JANPLP010000041.1:0-2723 GCA_031426595.1 Planctomycetia bacterium
GTTCCGTGTCACCTGTGGCTTTTTCCACGGCTGGATTCTGGCTGGTTGCATTCTGCGCTGTGGCATTTTCAGTCGCAGGATCTCCGGTTGCAGCCTTATCGTCGGCGGCCGCTTTCTTTGCAACGGGATCACGCTGCAGCAGCGGATCCGAACTCTCGACGACCGGTGCGTCTTTTGGAGCTTCCTTGGGTGGAAGCGGACGCTGCATGCTCATGTACAAAAAGAACAGAGCCGAAGTCAGCATCAGCCACGTTAAGAATCTACGTTGATCCACGCCATCTCTCATTTCTTCGGGAAGTGATTGCCTCAGCCAACTTTCGCATCTTTCGAGGAATCACGTTCCTCCGCGCCAAGTCTTTGTTCAGCCGCATTTTTGCTTCTCACAAGGCAACTATTCTCAGCCTAAGCCCCAATCTTGGCTAGTCCAACCTCAGAGGTTTCAAAGTTTGGGTTTTCGGGTCGATTTACAGAGTTACAACCAACCGGGTGCACTGAAGCCAAGTCATCCTCTTCTAACTGCCAAAATTAGATGGGCCAGCTTACCGGTCAACCGCAGGGACTTCGCCACTATCGCGCGTAAGCAAGCTGGATTTGCTTAATGAGATTACCGCGGACTTAAAATTTGCACGCGGATAGCTGCTACTCACGATTTCCAGGCGTACGAGTCGGGCCGGGCGGGCGCGCCGCTTTGCGCCGAAAATCGCGAAATTCCTGCGGCCATTGGCTGACGAACCGCAGCGGTTGCTCTGTTTCGGGGTGCATCAGTCCAAGCGTTTCAGCATGTAGAGCCAGCCGTTTGTAAGGCCACCAACGATGCGCTGCCTCCTGCGTGCGATAGCGAGGATCGCCGAGCACCGGATGGCCGGCTTCCGCGAAATGAACACGAATTTGATTGCGGCGACCGGTCTCTAGCGTGACTTCAACCAAGGTCGTGTCACCCCAGTTCTCCCTCACTTTGTAATGTGTAATCGCCAATTCCCCGCCACTGGAATCTTGCACAGAGTGCCGTGATAGCGATTCGTCGGTCGCCAAATAGGAACGGAAAGTCCCGGAACTTTGGGCCACTTTGCCTTGTACGATTGCAATATATTGACGCTCGGGTTTTCGAGCCGCAAACTGCGCCCGGATCTGATCCGCCATCTCATAGTTCTTTGCGAACACCAGTAATCCGGAAACGCCCCGGTCGAGCCGATGAACGCAGATGGCCATCGCATCGGGCTGCGTCTTTGCCAACCATGTACGAACTCGTGATTGAAGCGTATTAGGTTCGCGTTTTGGCGTTGGAACGGTTAATAAATTGGCGGGTTTGTTCACCACGATTAGGTGCTCGTCATCATGGATCACTTCGAATTGTGTGGTCCGCGATGGATCTTTGCGACTCGGCGTGGCTTTCGGCTGCGGCGCGTAGTCAATCTCGACTTCGTCGCCGATCTCCAGCTTGAGGTGAGTCTGAGCCAAAGTGCGACCTGCAGTTCGAACCGCCCCTTCGTGAATCAATTGCGTGGCTACAGTTCGATGAACTTTCAGCGCTGACTGAACGAGGTTGAGAACAGTCCGCGCAGGAGGCGGCAGCTTTGCATCCACTTTGAAACGAACTATCACGTAACCCTCAGTCGCCACACAGTTTGCTCGAACACAGTACGCTAACCCACGGTATGCTAACCCACGGTACGCCAGCCCACAGTACGCTAACCCACGGTACGCCAGCCCACAGTTTGCTAACCCACAGTTTGCCAGCCCACCCCAAACACCATTGGCTATAGCTTACACGCTAAGCAGGATTTCGCTGGAATGCTTTTGTGAGAAACCGGGTTTTACTGCAAAACGAAGGTAATAACCTGCCTAGATGGCTAATGCTTTGTCCAGATTTAGTTTTAGGGTTGATCGTATTTGGGTGGCATGTTCTGAGGGTTATGCTTAGGGCGTGATTTGAGCGACATTTGCCACCCCCTTCGCAAAGCCTCAGAGCGTGCCACCCCAAAATTAAGCTGTAACAATGCAATCGTTAACGGCCGGTTGTCTGGGGCGGCTTCGAATCGCCTTCCGCAATCCAGTCTTCCGCGAACGCCGCGTGCTTCATACTCTTGCCAGCCTCGACAAAGTAGCTGTAAACGACATGAATCGTTCCGTCCGCTCCCTGTGTTGCTGCCGGATAGTGATAGGAACCCGTCGGCTGGTCTTCTAAATGTCGTTGAACCGTCCAAGTCCGTCCTTCGTCCTTTGATAATGAAACGGCCAAGCGATTCCGTCCCTCTGTAGTGTCGTTGTAAACCAACAACCACTGGCCGCTAGCCAGTCGCAATCCATCGATCCCCGCACCAGGGTTTGGTAATTCGCAGACACCTACCGGCCCCCAAGTTTCGCCATCGTCTTTGGATTCACAGGTTCGGATTTTCTCCCGCGGACCGTTTTCACGCATGTAAGCCACCAAGGTTCCGTCGTTGCGTCGCAGGACGGTTGGCTGGATGTTGCCAAAGCCCAGCAGCGGCTTGCTCGCATGCCATGACTTTCCACTATCGTCTGTGATCGCCATCAACGAGATCGAGTAGGTGTCGGAGTAGAGCGGAAGCAGTATCCGGCCGCTCGGCAATTGTGTCGGCTTACAGCGTGGTTGCCATCCGAGTCGCTGAAAAAGCTTGTCTCCCAAACGCTCGCGGAGCACATCGATGCCGGCGGCCATCTGCTCAGTCATCTTCTCCTTGAACGGCTTGAGTTGTGCGTCT
>JANPLP010000042.1:0-4157 GCA_031426595.1 Planctomycetia bacterium
CGACACTGTCGGCGAGCGGTGCGGGTCAGCCTATCTTTATGCATTCGAACCCTAACCATCTGTATCAGATGCTCTATGGCGGCATCTCCACGGGTGACATTCGTCGTCAGCATGAAGCGAAATCGAATCTGTTGAATCAGATCGAATCGATGGCGGCGATGGAATCCGATGCGCTTCCTCCGCAGGAGCGCCAGCGGTACGGCCAATATGTGCAGGGCTTTCGTGATGTCAACGCGCTGCGTGGGCGGCTCGAAACGGTCTCCGATCACCTGCGCAAGTTTGCACCGCAAATTGACAGTCGCTACACAAAACCGGAATTCGAAACGGACTGGCACGACGTGCTGCTCGACCTTGGTATTTCGGCCCTCACGTCAGGTATCACGAATACGCTGACAATCGGTTCCGGTCGCGGTGAAATCTTTGGATCGTGGAAGGGGCTTGGTATCACAGAACAGGGGCACAACCTTGGCCATATGGATCAGCCGGGCAATCCGATCTGGATCAAGATTCGTCAATACAACTGCCGTATGCTTGTGCGAATCATGGAGAAGCTAGAAAGCGTTCCCGAAGGGAGCGGTACGATGATGGACAATACGCTGATCGTTTACACCAGCAATAATGCTGACAAACAACATACCAACGGTGCCAATTGGCCAGTCATGCTGCTCGGCAATTTTGACGGTGCATTCAAGACAGCTTGCTTTACTCAACTCGACGGAACTCGCCCGATCAACGCGCTCTACTCGGCTCTGCTGCATGCAGCGGGTGCTCCATGCGAACGATTCAACATGAGCGAGCAACTTGCCAGGAAATTTGATTCAGCCAGCGGGCCACTGAAGGAAGTGCTGACATGAGCCGTGCCGTTCCGATCGGACCCGCTCTAGATGTAGTGGTTTTCAATTTGCTAGTCTTTAGTAAAACGGTTCAGCGGTTAGCACATCCAGCCAAGCCATTTATTCTTGCGGCGGGCGTGTGCTTTCTGTGGTTACCGACCTCGGTTTACAGCGACAACTTCACTCCAGGCCAAGCGGTGGAAGGCGATTACGAAAGCTTCGCCCGCGAATTCCTTCACAAACATTGCGTGGACTGTCATGGCCAGACCGATCCTGCAAGCGAACTTTCACTTCATAATGTGGGCGCGATCGATGAGATCAACGCCGCCACCTGGCGCAGCATGTGGGCTCAAGTGACACTTCAGGAGATGCCTCCTAACGAAGCGGAACAGCCGGATGTGATCGAGCGATTACGATTCTCTGAGTGGATCGTCGGTCAGCTCACGCGAGTCATGCAAGACAAAGGTGGATTCCAAGATCATCTCGATCCGAGCAAGGGCAACTTTGTCGATCACGATTTGCTCTTCGGTCCGCTTCCGGAAGGTATCGTGCTGGCCCCGACCTCATCACCGGCTCGAATATGGCGAGTCACGCGTGAAGAACACATCACGCGTCTCAATGAACTGATCAACACTGAACCCGTCTTCGATCCAATCAATCCCGGTCTGCGGACTCGTGGGGACGCCGTGCCCACCAATCACGGTGGCGAACTGAGGCTCTACTTTGGTACCGACAATATCATTCAGTGGCAAGGTGGAACGGTTGCTTATGCGACGGCTGTGAAGAGCCTGCCGGCCGTTCTGTCGACAGCTCGTGAGCATGGTCTCGAAAACTATCCACATCTCTACTCAGTCAACAGCGCCGAAGCCACTCAGATCCTGGACGCTGCCGACGACATCATCCGTTTTATGGCTTATGGGCTGCATAGCATCGCCGAGCCGTGGCAGATCACTGACGACCCTAAGTCGGCCGTCGATAAAATGAAGGGCGATATTCGGGGTCTGCCAACAAGCATTGTGTACAGCACCAAAGTGCTCCGGCCACTCACGCCCGTCTACGAATTGATGAAGGAAGAGGGAGTCTCGGAAGACAAACTACGCGCCGCAGTGGACTACCTTTTCGAAGCGCTGACACTCCGGCCGCCCACTGAAAAGGAATCAGAGAGCTATCGGACTGTCGTCAAGGAAGCGATCGAAAAACTGGGCAAGGAAGAGGGCGTTACTTTAGGGCTATCATCCATCTTTCTCGACCGAGAGGCTCTCTTCCGGTCCGAACTCGTCGAGCACAGCGGACCCGATCAACACGGCCGCGTCATGCTGCAGGACTGGGAATTGGGGCTGGCCGTCAATCATGCGTTAGGCTACATCAAGCCCGATGAAGTGCTCCGATCTGCCATCCTCGACGGCCGCATGCGAACTCGCGAGGATGTTCAGCGCGAAGTACAACGGATGCTGGCCGACGACAGCATTCGCAAACCTCGCGTGCTGCAGTTTTTTCGAGACTACTTCGACTATGACCGCGGCGGCTACATTTGTAAGGACGACAAGTCTCTCGCCGACACAGGTGTCAACAATCGAGGCACATCGCACTACAACGCCATGTTCGATGCCACCGCAAGTACAGATCGCTTGATCGAACTCATCCTACAAGAAGATCGCGATGTGCTGCGGCAACTGTTGACGACGAACAAGATCGTCGCCACTCGCAACGACGACGTGTACTTTGGCAAACGAAACTCGAAAGAAGAGACACAGCAGTCAATCGCAGCCGCGAAGCCGATCGATTCGGAAGAATCTGCTGCCCACGAATTGGCTAGGCGAACACTGACAGAGCTCAAACAGCGGATCGCAAATAATCCAGAAGAGAGCAGCGAGTTGCGGAAGGAGCTGACTGAAGCCAAACGCGCGCTCGCTGCTGCGGAGAGTGATTTCGAGAAACTAAAGAAAAAGCGTGGCGGTACTAATCACCAGGTTACCGAAGCAAAGCTGAGCGGGCCGGAGATTTTAGCGCGAGTTAGTCGTCGCAGTTTCGGCAATGGATCGATGAAGCCGGAACGTATACTCGCCACAGCCCCCGCAGGTGAGCGACTTGGAATTCTGACACATCCCAGTTGGCTCGTGTCTCATTCTGACGCCATGGACAATCATGCTATCCGACGCGGGCGATGGATTCGTGAACGTTTGCTCGGTGGTGGAATCCCGGATGTACCAATCACCGTGGATGCCATGTTGCCTGATGAACCGAAGAGTACACTTCGAGAGCGTATGCGAGTGACTCGCGAAGATTATTGTTGGACCTGTCACAAGAAAATGGATCCGCTGGGGCTTCCCTTCCAGATGTTCAATCATGCAGGCCTGATTCGCCAAACGGAGCTGGACAAACCGGTCGACACGCGCGGAGAAATCATTGAGTCCGGTGATGCTGCCCTGGATGGCGAAGTCGGCAATGCGATTGAGCTGATCGAAAAGATTGCTGGGTCAGAACGCGCGGAACAGGTCTTCGTGCGTCACGCATTCCGGTTTTGGATGGGCCGTAACGAAACCATCAACGACGCGCCAGTGCTGAAAGCTGCACACCGCGCTTACAAAGAGAACGGTGGCAGCATGCGCTCCTTGCTCGTATCACTGCTAACGTCGGATGCCTTCCTATATCGAAAACGAAGTGACCATGCAGAACTGCAGGGGTTACCATGACCTATCGCTCGGTCGCGCATCGGCACGCGGGAATTGCTCGCGAGATAGGGGGCCGTGAATCATACCGATAAAAACAACGCTCCTTTTGCCCAACCAAAACAGCCCTCACTGCCGCTGAACTACTTTCCTGCGCATCTGTTCGCTCATGGTCATCCCCGCTTGCGTGACGAAATCGCGGTCCGCGGTGTCTAGGAGCGGCGCAACGAACAAACTATACGCAACGAACCCGTTCGTAAATTCGCGTGTAGCGAAAATATCGGCAAGCAGATTGGCGGCGTGCTGGCGAAACTCGAAGCGATGGGTGAGTTAGAAAACACTCAATGCAACGCTCAACTTTTTAGAAACTTCAGCAAATCCTGCACAAGCTGCGGGCCGTGCGTCGCAAACAAACCGTGGGGCGCTCCCTCGTACTCTAGTAATGACGACTTGGGGATGGCACTGGCAGCAGCGCGACCCGTTGCATCGATAGGGACTGTTTTGTCTGCTGTACCGTGTACGATTAGCGTTGGCACCTGAATCGATGAAAGATCAGGTCGAATATCAGTCGTCGCAAACGCATTCTTGCAATCTAATGTAGCCTTCAGACTAGCTTGCATAGCAACACTGCGAGTCCACTCGAGCAATTCATTGC
>JANPLP010000043.1:0-14832 GCA_031426595.1 Planctomycetia bacterium
CTGCACGCGGGCGAGTTCCAAAGAATGACTGCCGGTTCGGGGATTCAACATAGCGAGTTCAATCCTTCGCAGAACCAGGCTGTGCACTTGTATCAGATTTGGTTGCTACCCAACGCCAAGGGGCTGACGCCCAGCTATGACCAGCGTCGCTTTGACGACGCGTTATCGGCGAACCGATTTGGTTTAGTCGCATCTGGCGATGAAGCTGACGGAGTGCTGACGATTCAGCAGGACGCAAGGCTTTACTTGGCAAAAATAGCAGCTTTGCAAGTCGCATCGCATGTCTTTGAAAGCTCGCGTCACGGTTGGCTGCAAGTGCTTCGCGGCGCGGTCGAAGTAAGCGGAATACCGCTCACCGCCGGCGATGGTGTGGCGATCAGCGACGAAACGAATTTGCAAGTTACCGCAACTGCCGACGCTGAGCTGTTGTTGTTTGACATGGCTTAAGCGAGTCGCTTACTTAGTCGGCTGCTGCGTTGCAGTTGCGTGTGATTTCGAAGTTGTTCCACGAGGGCTGAACGCATCCCGCGCTCGGCCCCATTTTTTCTGTTTGGTGTTCTTCCGGAGATTAGCGATGAGTGAGTCAGTACTGTTCCGTCCTTTTGACTTGAACGATTTGCAACTGAAGAATCGGATTGCTTTAGCACCGATGACGCGGGCGCGGGCCGGTAAGGAACGGATGGGAAACGCATTGATGGCTGAGTATTACGCGCAGCGAAGTGGGGCCAGCATGATCATTACTGAAGCGACAACCATTTCGGAGCAAGCCAACGGATGGAATGAATCGCCAGGGATCTACACTGATGCGATGATGGAATCATGGAAGCCCACGGTCGAAGCTCTGCACGCTGAGGCCAGTGTTGTGTTCATGCAGTTGTGGCATTGCGGCCGCGCGTCGCATAGTAGTTTTCATCCCGGAAAACCCGCAGTGGCGCCGTCGGCGATCGCGATCAACGGCGACTACATCCATACACCGAATGGCAAGCAGCCTTATGAAGTGCCTCACGCGCTGACCAAGGTCGAGATTGCAGCGACGGTTGAGGATTATCGACAAGCGGCGATGCGGGCGCGGCAAGCAGGCTTTGACGGAGTCGAAATTCACGCGGCCAATGGCTACTTGTTAGATACATTCTTACAATCGCGCACGAATCAACGCACTGACGAGTACGGTGGCAGCATCGAAAATCGAACTCGGATGCTGAGGGAAGTAATCGATGCGGTTGCGACCGTGTTGCCTATGAATCGTATTGCCGTCCGTTTGTCACCGAATGGAAACTTTAATGATATGGGTTCAGCCGACTACCGCGAGCAGTTCACTTTTGCCACAAAAGTGCTCGCGCCCCTCGGATTGGCATACTTGCACGTCTGCGATGGGCTTGCATTTGGATTCCATAAACTGGGTGAACCCATGACCATTCAAGAATTCCGCCAGCTTTTCCAAGGACCATTGATGGCAAACTGCGGATACACTCAGGAAGCCGCTGAGCAGGTTATTACTGACGGTCACGCGGACTTGGTTTCGTTCGGTCGCCCCTTCATTAGCAATCCGGACTTGGTCGAGCGTTTCCGAAACGGTTGGCCTTTAGCCGACGAATCGAGCGTGGCTGCATGGTACACGTCGTCGGGGGCGGAGGGGTACACCGATTTCCCTGCTTATTCTGCTTGATCGACGGAGGGCAGGGTTCCGTCGAGTCGAACAAATCAGTCATCCAATCTACTCAGTGATACACTTGGCTGAGTGACTAGAAATTATGGAGATCATGGAGCTGCGCAAGCAACGCAAATCGCAGTGCCCCTAAGTAGCATTGCGATTCAGCGGCGAAGCGGGATAATCTAGAACTTCTATTGCCCGAGAATTGTGGAGAAACCCCATGGAAATCCTTACTTCAGTCCAATTGGGCGCTAAGAAATGTCAACCCTGCGAGGGTGGTGTTGAGCCCTGCGAGCTGAACCATGCCAAGCGCCAGCTCCAGCTACTAGGATCCGAGTGGGAGTTGGTTGATGGAGGTAAAAAAATTTGCCGCAAGCTGAAACTGAAGGACTTCGCAGAGGCGATGCGCTTGATCAACGCGGTCGCTGATTTGGCTGAAGGTGAGCAGCATCATCCGGACCTTCATCTGACTGGATACAAACAAGTTCGAATTGATTTAACAACGCATGCGATTGGTGGATTGAGTGGTAATGATTTCATCGTCGCAGCCAAAATCGATCTTATTATCAGGCAGCTTGGGTGAGTGATTTGAAACGTATTGCAGTCATCGGCGGGGGGATAAGCGGGTTGGCGGCTGCCTGGCAATTGTCCCAGACTCCCAACGTTGAAGCTACTGTGTTGGAGGCGAGCGACCGATGCGGCGGCGTGCTCGAAACGATCTATGATCAGGGTTATGTGATTGAGCGAAGCGCGGACAATTTCGCGACACTCATCCCCGACGCGCTCGAGTTTTGTCGGGAAACCGGCTTTGAGTCGCAGTTGATTCGTCCGCAGGAAAAAGATCGACGCGCGTTCGTTTTAAATCGCGGCCGCATTCTGCCCATTCCACTTGGGTTCAGCCTCATGCAACCCACGCGCATCGATTCGATGTTGCTAACCGGTACGTTGTCTTGGGCGGGAAAATTGCGATTGGCGAAGGAGTTCTTCGTGCCGCGGCGCGAGAGTGATCAAGACGAATCGCTGGAGTCATTTGCGATTCGACGGCTAGGTCGCGAAGCCTTCGAGAATTTAGTGGAGCCAATCGTTAGCGGAATTTTTACGGCGGATCCGAAGACGTTGAGCATGCAAGCGACGTTGCCCCAGTTTGTCGAAATGGAACGTCGCCACGGCGGCTTAATTCGTGGGCACTTGGGCAGCCGAAAATCGGTGGCCAAGCAGATTGCGGGTCGCGCGAGCGGCGCGCGATACGACCAATTCATGGCACCTGCTGCTGGGATGAGCCACTGGATTCAACATATTGTTCAGTCACTCCCCGTTGGGTGTGTGCAATTAAATTGTGTGGTGCGCACTCTGAAGAAATCGAGCCACGAGGCGGCGAACTCTAAGTGGCAAGCGGATACAACGCGCGGGCTGCAGGAGTTCGATGGTATCGTGTTAGCGCTACCAACACGTCGCGCCGCAGAGCTGCTGAGAGAAAGTTGTCCAGTGCTGAGCAGCGCCGTGGGTAGCATTCAATATGCGTCGAGCGCGGTTGCTGTACTGGTAGTGGATAAAGCAGATCTTAAACGACGAATCGATGGATTCGGACTGATTGTGCCGCGAAAAGAAGGACGGCACTCGCTGGCAATCAGCTTCAGCAGCAACAAGTATGCTGGGCGGACGCCGGACGATCAGATTCTATTGCGTTTGTTTATGGGAGGAGCCCTCTCGCCCGATTTGGTTGACGAGTCGGACAGCCGTCTACAAGAAATGGCTGAGGACGAATTGCGCGCGATCTTGGGCTGGACGGGTCGCAAATCGCGATGGCAAGCGATCGTGAGATGGAAGAACGCGATGCCACAGTACTTGGTGGGTCATGTGCAATTGATGGAACAAATTGATCGCCTGCTAGCCGACTTACCGGGGCTTCAATTATGTGGTGCAGCCTATCGCGGAGTTGGACTTCCGCAGTGCGTGCGCGACGGTCGCCGCGCTGCTCGAGCGTTGCTGAATAATTAGTCCGAAAAAGCGATGTCGTTTTTCGGTGGTGCACCGTCCTGCATTTATCGAATAAGGGCTCGCCAACACGCGACTTTCGTAGAGTCAATTTGTGTGGTGCGACCGTTGACTTCATTCGACTGGCAGACGGCACCGCGGATCGCCAGGGCAGCAGGATTCAAAGCGAGGAGCTGCTGCGCATCTTGAATTCGTAAGCTACCTGCCAGCACGATGCCGCACCGAAACTGACGGGCTGCGGCGATGGTGATTTTCAACTTTTCAAGCGGCAGCCAGTCGAGCAAGCTGCGTCCATCTTTCGTAAAGGTGTCGATCAGCAGATGTGTGGAGCCCAATTGCTTGGCGAGCTGCAGGACATCGTTGAGTTCAGGCGCCGAGCATAAGGCCGCGTCAGCGTAAGCCACCGGGATTAGTTCACTTCCGCGCTCCCGCAGCTCGCCGGCAATCGCCTTGAAACGGCTTTGCCAATCGGCCTGTGGAGATCGGCAGCCACTTAGTCCCACTTTGAGGACGGGAAACAGCTTGGCAAAACTTGCCACGGAACTGCTGTTAAACGCTTCGCCCACTTGGAAATCATTGTCATTTAGATCGCAAAGCTCACCGAGCGCGACGCTTCGCTGAGCATGTGAGCTGAGCAGGCAAGCGACCTCTTGGGCGACGTCGAGTCTGGGGCAACCGAGCGAACCCGCGTTGGGTTCTTTCAAATCAATCCAATCAACACCCGCGTCGCGCACCAAGGCCGCTTCGAGGGGGTCGCGAACACTAATGAGTAGCTTGGTTGCAGCGGGGCACATTGGTTAAAAGCGATTTCCAAATCGGGTGGTTTGAGGCGGCGCGGGCTGTTCGCCTGGTAAAAATGAGGTCGCGACCAGAAATTTTTTGCCAGGAATTGGAACCATCTGGGGCGGAAAGCCGCGCCCTTGCTTGGCAGTTAGCAGCTCGCGCAGTTTAATGGTCAGTTCGCAGATTAACCCTTTGGAACATGCCTTGAGCCATGGCAGTGCGCTTGAATTATACGCTAGTCGAAAACGATTCCCAGCTACCGCAGCTCCTGACGGCGATCGAACAATCCGATCTCGTGGGTTTTGACACGGAGTTTGTGGCAGAAGATTGTTACAAACCCGACTTGTGTTTGTTGCAGATTTCGACGCGCTCACACGTTTTTATCGTTGATCCTAAGTCGATGTCAGATCTGCAACCCCTGTGGTTATTGCTGGTCGACCCGGAGCGAACGATTGTCGTTCATGCTGGACGCGAAGAAATTCTTTTCGCTTACCGCGCCACCGGTAGCACATTTCCAAAGCTATTTGATGTGCAACTTGCTCTCGGGTTGCTAGGTGGCGAATTCCCTGCGTCGTACGGAAAGCTGCTTCAGAGACTGCTTGGCGAAGTTTTGTCGAAAGGGGAGACTAGAACCGACTGGCGCAAGCGGCCATTGTCTTCCGCACAGCTTGATTACGCAGCGCTGGACGTTTTGCACCTGCCGCAACTGTACGACACTCTCAAGCAGCAATTGCAAGCCGCCGGGCGCGAACAGTGGCTGACAGACGAAGTCGCTCGGCGGCAACGCAATTTGATTGCTGCGCAGTTGAGAGAGGGTTGGCCTCGCATCGGCGGAGTGCAGTCGATGCATGGGCGGCAATTAAGTGTGGTGCGCGAGCTGTGGTTGTGGCGCGAGCGTCGCGCGGAGCAAAGAAATATGCCTGCGAGGCGCGTGCTGCGCGACGATCTGATTGTTGAGTTGGCTCGACGCGGTACTTCTGATCCAAAGAAGATCAGTCCCATTCGCGGGCTGCATTTTCCAGGCTTTCAAAAATTCATTCCTGAAATCGCTGAAGCCATCGAAATTGGCTTGTCAGGTCCCATCCCGCCATCACCCTGGAGTGGGCTGATGAAGCGTCCAAGACCGCCGGCATTGCTGCAACAGTTCCTGACGGCTGCGATGTCCTACATGTGCCGCGTGCATGGCATCGCTCCGGCGATTGTAGGCACTTCCGATGATGTCGGACGACTAGCATCCTATTGGCTTGATCCGACCACGACGCCCGAAGCCGACGATGAAGACGAACCGCTGGCACTACTCGAAGGCTGGCGCGGGGAACTGGTTGGCAAACCTTTGTACGATATTTTCACCGGTCGCAAGGCGATGCGAGTTCAGGACCCTCAAGACGATATGCCGCTGGTCTTATGCGACATTGATAACTGATTGATTGCGTTGAAAAACGCGCACGTAGTCGACCACCAGCCCGCGAGCGCTGACCTGCGACGTTTTCCAATTGCGAACTTGTCGCGGTTTGTTTGGAAAAAATCTAATGCTAAGAACGTTTACCTGAGTCATTCAGGTTAATGATCAGCCGGAACACGCGAGCGTCCGGTTTTTGCTATTCAGTTGAACCGAAAGACTGTCGTCGACGTGCTTAGCTCCGTCATTTGGAGCCGTCTCGGGATTACTTCGGTAGATAGAGATCTATGGTCCGCAACGTCTGCGCCACGAGTCACAAATGCAGGCTCGGGCTCAGCATTACCACCGCGAAAGAACGGCAACTCGTCGAGATCGGTTACTTCGATTACCGCATAGTCGAACGTAGGCAGGCCAAGCATCGCCGCAAGGTGCGTGCCAAGTAAATCTTTCACCAACGCATGTGGCCCGTCTGGATTCCCAATCGCTTTCAGGTACGCCAAGCCAGCATCCTCGACTATCTACCTGCACGAGCATCAGCGGCGATAAATTGATATCCGCCTGCCTAGTTGCGCTTTCAAGAAGTGCTGCAACTCGGTCGCATTTTTGAGTGCGGTCTTCTCGAAGTCGACCAGTGCGTCCGATCCTTCGTCAACACGCCAAGCAATCGCTTTTACACCGCGCTTGATTAGACCTTCATTTTCGCCGCTGCCCGTCGTATCCCCGCGACTCACGCTGATCTTGTGAATGTGCTTGATCTGCATACGAGATTTGAGGTCATCCAAATCTTTGTCATCCGGTGTTGCCGTGACCAAGATCGTGTATTCAGGCTTGAGAACCGTGCGATAGAAGATCGCAGCCTGATTGTCACCTTTGAACGTATGGTGAGCCTCGTCAATTACCACGCCTATGCGATAGCCTTGCTCGCGCAAGTCTAAGGATCAAATCATCAATGCTACCGTTCTGCTCCCCAGTGGTACGTACACCTCGGCGGTCTTTGATTCGTGTCGCAACTAATTGCCACGTAGTTACGAAAACATCGCCGCTGCGAGTTCCAATCGGATTGCGGTCTTCGGTTAGTGTTCGCAGACGCAAGCCCTGAAATTGCTCTCGCAAAAACGCAGCCGATTGATCCACCACACCTTTAAACGGTGCAAACCAAAACCATACGATCTGGTCATCATGGCACATCTGCTGAACGATGTTTCCCGCCATCAGTGTTTTGCCACTGCCGGTCGGAGCTTCAATCAATAGATATCCATTGTCATGGATTGCAGTAGCGCGTGCGTCATCGTTATTGCCCGCCTGATTAAGTACATCGCGCATGAATTGAAAAATCTTGACCACGCTATCGACGGCGTCTTGCTGAAACTACTTGAGAGTGATCATGAAGTTTTGTTATGTTTTGAAATGCTGGCTGTACGATTTTTAGCGGTACGGCGCAAGCCGTCCGGTAAGTAGTAGTTTGATTACGTTTGGTTAGGTCAGCTTGAGGGCTCGACACCGGAAGGCTTGCGTCCTGCCGCTTTCATTGGTTCTTTATTCATTGAAATTGAAGCCACCGACGTCCTGTGCCTCCAATGTATATCGAACGGCCGCTTCTAACGATTCATCGTCGAATAAATGTCGAACGCTTCCCTTTCGAGTCCACCAATTCTCGCGGAGTGCATCATCGGAGGGCTTGCGCCCTTCCGCTTCCATTTCTAGCGGTACGGCGCAAGCCGTCCGGTCTCGCAAATTCTCTTCCGCTTCCTTTAATTTTCTTGTACACCAGGATTTGAACTGATCTCGAACTTGTTCACCATTGTGACTTTTCGCAGTAACAACGACATGGCAATGGTTTGATCGACAATTTATGGCGTTAAGATGCCAGCCTCGGACTTCGCAGTGCTTGGCAACCGTGTTCTGGACAATCACTCGCTGCTCTTCGCTAAGTAGAACCGGCGTCTCCGTCATTTGTTCTTCACACCAATCGGCAAGTAGAGGCTGAGGAACTTTATCTCCCTTGTGCCATTTCATCCAGCCTCGGTCGTCACCGGGTAGCCAAGTACCGTAGCAAGTCCAAGTGATGAAATAAGCGAGTGGGTCTGAGTACATTGTGTTTGTATTTGCTACGTTTGCTAGCGGAAGTTCGGTTAGCGATACGGCGCAAGCCGTCCGGTGTCGCGTTTACTGTTTATACCGGAGGGCTTGCGCCCTGCCGCTTTCAATGAACTAAATCCTTAGTCCAAAGCGTTGAGCGAGACTTTCCGGTGCCGGTTCAATTTGCGTATTCGTTGCAGTAACCAAACGCTGCCGCACGAACTTCATGGTGGTGAGACTTTTGCAAGCGATTGCGAAAGAAGAAGTTGCCTGCCACGTATGTTTACTGCTCTGAGTCTTCGCGATACTTAACTTGCACATTCAAGCCTGGGATTTTGTCGCTTAGCAGCTTCGCACCCGCTTCAGTTACGGCAGTGCGCGTTACCTTGAGATCTTTGAGTTTCGTCAATCCCAGCAGCTTTGTCATCCCCGCGTCGGAGACGCCTGTGGACCCGAGATGCAAGAACGTCAACTCGCCCATTCCAGACAGATGATCGAGTCCGGCATCGGTCAACTGAGTGTTGTCCAGGTTGTACCAAGTTAATTGCGTAAGACCGGCCAGTTTGCTGCACCCTTCATCGCTGATAGGGTCGCGCCAGAGGTTTAGCCGCTTGAGCGAGGTGAACTTCGCAACCTCATTCATGGCCGCATCGTTGATCTGACTGCATTCGCTCAGATCGAGGTCTTCGATTTTAAGATCAACCAGCGCTTTTAGCCCCTCGCTGCTGATGGTAGATCGCGCGAGCCGCAATTTCTTGAGTTGTTTGAAAGTTGCGACGGTGGGCATCGCAGCGTCCTCAATCAATGTTGCTGAGATATAGAGTTCTGTAAGATTCTTGCAGCCGCTAAGTTGCTTTAAGCCATCTTCACTGAACCAGAGTTCATCTGCGGCTAGAACTCGTAGGTCAGTGCAGGTGGCGAGTGCGGCGAGTCCCTCGTCGTCGACGGTTGTCGCGCCACCCTTGCCGCTCAAACGCAGCGCGCGAAGCTTGGTTAGCGGCTTGAGCATCGCGGTCAATTGCGCATTCGATAGCTCGCACTCACGCAGGTCTAACTGCTGAAGTAAACGCAAACTGGCGACTTCGTTTACGATCGAATCCGACAACTTGCAGCCTCGCAAGTCGATGTTAGTCACAATGTTCTGCGTGTCGCGGGTGATTTTGGCGCCGGCACTTTTCAGAGCTTCAGTAGCTTGAGTATCGACTTGCTTCGGTGTATCGACTTGTTTGGGCACAGTCGATACCGCTGGCGCATCTGCGGGGGATGACGCGGATGGGACTGTTGACTGGGACTCCATGGCGGGAGCCTCAGCGCCGGGCGCTGTAGTAGATTTCGGGCTGCCGGTTTTGGATTCGCAACCTGCCATGAGGCACAGTACGCAGCTTAGAAAAAGTGTCACATGGGTGAATTTTGCTGCGGAATCGTGACGGAACATGATCATTGCTTTGTTTTCGTTCGCTGTTTTCGTCAGCTTGTGGGTAGCGGTTCGGAACGGTTCTGAACCCTGGCATGGTCAACGCTAATTGTAAACTTCGCTGAGTGGCCTGTCGCCAGCCGCGGGGTTTTGCCCGACTCAACATTTGTAGAACGCTCCGGTTGTCAAACAGGAAGTAGCATCCGACGCATGGTGAAAACCAGCTAATCTCAAAATTAACAAACCCAAAGCCTTGATTCAGGCCTTTGTAAGGTGTAACTTCAGGTCGTTGGGGCCACTTAAGGGGTGTTTACCTCTCTTTTTTCGTTCTTTATCGTTTGCGAGGTGGATCATGAATCGTTCACGGGCTAGGACCTTTGGTTTCACACTGGTCGAATTACTGGTGGTGATTGCAATTATTGGGATTTTGGTTGGATTGCTCCTGCCCGCAGTGCAGGCGGCTCGGGAGGCGGCGCGAAGGATGCAATGTTCCAACAACATGAAGCAGTGGGGTTTGGCCCTTCATAATTACTCATCGACCTATAACGCGTTCCCAACGAGAAGCGGCGGAACGGAAGTTGGAACCACTGCGAACACGAAATTTAATTCGAACCGGGGGCGTTTGAGCGCGTTCATACCGATGCTCGGCTTCATCGAAGGTGGCAACCAATATCAACAGATCGCGGCTGGTGACGCGGTCCATCCGCCGCACGGCCCGGAAGCTTGGGCTGGTTGGGCTCCGTGGAACACATCGCCATCGGTAGCGCGATGCCCTTCGGACCCTGGTTATACAAATGCTACGCGAACCAACAGTTACGCACTGGGACTAGGTGACATGGTCGAGTCGTTGATGACCGGCGTTTCCAGCCAAGCTCGCGGTATCTTTAGTCCCCGCGGTAGTCGAATGACTTACAAGTTCCGCGACATCACTGACGGAACGAGTAACACGATTGCGATAAGCGAACGTTTGTGTCAGCAGAACACGCCGCAGCGCGCTACGGACCCGGTGGTCGTCGGTGCGAATCAAGTTGACAAGCTTCTCGCCACGCACACACGCGTGAGCGGCTTGATCAACACTCCGTCGTTGTGTTTTGCCGCCGCAAGTGGCAACTACTTTGTGAACGGTGCAGAAGTTCAAGCACGTTTCGGAATCGCTTGGCAAGATGCAAATCCCATGTACATCGGGTTCAACAATGTGCTGCCACCGAATTCGGTGTCCTGCGCAGATGGTGGCATCAACGGTGATTCAGTGCACTTAGTAATGCCGCCAGCTAGCCGGCATACTGGGGGCGTCAACGCTGTTTTTGCTGATGGTTCCGTCCACTTCATCAGCAACAGCATCGATTCGGGCAATCTCAACGCGCGCCAGACAATATCTGGTCCATCGCTCTACGGAGTATGGGGTGCCATTGGTTCAAAGAGCGGCGGCGAGGTAGCCTCATTGCCTCAATAGCGTGGCCCGGTATCACCTATGACTGCCAATCACTGAGATTCTGGCCCTCAGAGTTCACGCAGTTCGAACTGCCGAAGTCGAACTGCGTGCTCTCGATCTCTGCTTCTTAGCTTTCTCTGATCTTAAGTTTGTAGCGCGCGGTTGGACTTTGTATATTCAACTTCGAATTAATCTCTTCCCCTTTAAAGCAACAGAAAATGCTGATTTATCGATTGATCCGTTTGGGTTCCGTTTGTGCTCTGATCTTATCTCTAGCCGGATGCGGAAACGAAGTTGGAATTGCGACTTACCCTGTCACAGGCACGGTGACTCAGAAGGGCAAAGCTCTTGAGGGCGCCATAGTGGCTTTCACACCCAGCGCGGGCGGTCCAGTAGCCTCGGGTGTTACCGATGCATCGGGTGTTTACAAACTGACGACTCGATCGAGTGGCGATGGGGCGGCAGCTGGCAAGTACATGGTCACGATCGCCAAATACGACAAAAAGCCGCCTGCAAAAGCGCCGCCAAAATCGGAGAAAGAAACAGATCCGTCGGACATCACCACCGAGTACCCCGAGGGCTACAACGAGATGCAAGCTTCAGAGATTGCTGCGGCAGTTTCCAAAAACCTGTTGCCCGCAAAATATGCTCAAACCGCGACTTCGAAACTGGAAGCCGACGTGAATCAAACCGGTGAAAACAAATTCGACTTCGCAGTCGACTAGCGCAGTCTAAGGCTGAAGAAATGGGGAGGCGATTGGCGAATTTGTGATTCGTTTAATGGGCGCGAGCGGTGGCCTTCGGCGACACTTTTCGCTCAACCGGACCGGGCTCGGTCGACCGGGAATTGGCGGCTTGTTACAATAGGGTAGTCGGTTGTGTTGCAGCGGACTTCCCTATTGCTCATTAATGTGACGATTCATGTTTCGGAAATTCTTAAGATCTAAGATCCATCGCGCAACGGTAACGCAAGCCGATTTGGATTACGAAGGGTCTTTGACGCTGCCGCCAAATTTGATGCGAGCTGCTGACATTCAGCCTTTTGAGGCTGTTAATGTCTGGAACATTACCCGTGGAACGCGAATCGAAACCTATGCAATTGAAGGGGATGAGGGGAGCTTGAGTATTTGTGCCAACGGAGCAGCCGCACATCAGATTCGTCCAGGCGATGTGGTCATCGTCGCCACCTTCTCATACAGTGCAGAAGCGTCTGAGCAGATTGCGATCGTGCCTCGAGTTGTGTTTGTGGATAGCGAAAATCGAATTCTGCGAGTCGGGCAGGAGATTCCCGGCCCGCGGCGTCGTGGATTGCCATCCGCAACGGAAGACAGTTGCTGCTAGAGTAATTAAAGTGGCAGCTAGGTTAGCCAGCAGAATCGAAGGCATTCAAACATAGGTCGTATCTGATTCAGTTGTACCCCTTCGGTAATAGTTCAAGCCGGGATGCTCATCTCATGTTTTCGCAAACGGTTGAATATGCGCTTCGCGCCGCAGTGCATTTGGCGATCAAGTCACCTAAAGCCCAAACTACCGCTGAAATTGCGGAAGCCACGAAGGTTCCGCTCGCGTATTTGTCTAAAGTCCTGCAGGGGCTTCGTGTGAAAAAAATTGTGCATCTCCAACGCGGCATAGGCGGGGGCGTGTCGCTGGTTAGTCTACCCACTGAGCTGACGATTCTCGACATTGTGAACGCGGTCGAGCCGATTCAGCGGATCAAAACGTGTCCTCTCGATTTGAAGTCGCATGGAACGCAGTTGTGCGCGTTGCACAGCCGCATGGATGCGTCCCTTCGAAAGATGGAAGAAGCCTTTGCAGCCACCACACTGGCGGAACTATTGGCGGAGAGAAACCCTAGCGCTCCACTATGTGAATCCACCAACGTAGCCTCGTAACACGTTCCGTGGCGGATGTCTGCGAGCGGTGTGGTGCGGCAGAGTGCTTTAAGTTGCTTAAGGTCTTGTGTATTGCAGACGCGCCGACTTGCGGATTCGGCGTAGGCTGAGCAAAACGGCGCCGACCAAAGCTGTGCTTGATGCGATCGCAGGATGGAAACGCGTATCGGCGGTGTCGGTCGTGGCGTCGCTGTTCGCAGGGCCGCCCAACTCAGTTCCTGTCCCCAACTTTGAATCCAAGTCGGCGAGTTCATTTTGAACTGCGGGCTCCGTTGTGTCCGACGAAACCGTTTCCAAGGCTCGGAAGATCCCAACACTCGCCACCCAAGCACTATTCTCGCGATGCACACTCTTTGCGAGCTCATCGAGATCCGAAGGTGTGAGGTCGCGATTCAGCGCGAGCGCTATCATGCCCCCGCCGTCGTAAGCCGCTTCCCACTCTGCGATCTCTGAATTCTGAAGGTGTTTTTGAACAGCTTCGAAGCGCGAAATGGATCCCACCGATTCAGGCTCACTCCTAAATTGGCTCTGGCGATGTCTGTTTGCTAAAAGAGAAAGCAGTTTGTCGAGCGATGCTGTCCCCTGACCTCCATCTACCATCGCACGATCGACCAAGTCTGCAGCGAGGGTTGAGTCAGATGAGCGCAGGATGGGCTGCGAAAACTTGAAATCATCATTAGGCAAATTGCCTAGCGACAAGCGGTTTGATAACTCGCCGCCAGCGCGCGCTGAAAAATCAAACAGAGCTTCTGGCATGCTGAAATTGCTGGCCCCCAGCACAGAAAGATTAGGGGTGCCGAATGAACTAAGCGGCGACGTGGCTGGTTGCGGCGCGATCGTTGGAGTCGATTTGTTTGCGAGGAGTACAGAGGTGCCGGAGTTGAGTAAATTACTCAACTGATTGATAGAGGTTGGACCGATATCTCCTGCGGCCCGCGTAGGACTGTTGACTCGAGTGACACTCGTCGGCTTCGCCGCTAAATCGACGGTTGGATTGGGAGGTGGAATGATCGCGACGTTTGGCTTTTCCAGTGTGATCCCATTGGTCGGTCGTTGAATGGAATCAGGTCTCGATTGGGTTGGCGCAACCGGTGCAACAGGGCGTGGAATTGCCCCGTTGCTTGATGGCTCGCCTTCAGGAGAGGGCAGTCCGTGATCGTCGTGAAAGTCTCGCAAATCGGGCGGGTTGGACCCATTGCGCGGGCTACCAAAATCGACTTCTCGCTTGGGAAACGTGGAAATCCAAATTGCAGTGAACTGCACGCTAGCGCTGTGGTAATGCTTGACGGTAATTTGCGGAGTCAGAACGACACTGCGCGGTGCTTCATCGAAACCGTCGACCGAGAATACAGTCCGCGTTTCGAGTGATTCAAGTCGTAGAGATCGAGATAATCTGTTTTTTTCGCGCATGACGGATCTCATTTTCAAACCCAGCCACTTCGATACTCATTTCAATCGATCGCGAACATTGCTCGACAACAGTTGAAACGCAGAGCGCTTCAGCAGGTCTTCCATCGTCACGCCGGCCGACTTACAGGCTTGCAGGGTGATGATTAGTTCGTCGACTGACTGTGGTGAACGGCTGACAAGCAACGCAAATTCTTCGGCGACCAGTGCGAGTTTGGCTGCATCGGACTTCCAAAGCTCGCGTCGTTTTTTTAGCGTTTCAAGTTCTCCGCTCGTATCCTTTAATTGTCGCAGAAGCTCGGTCAGATTGGCAAGGGATTTCCCTAGGTTCTCGCGATAAGTTTGATCGCTTGCATCCGCGTTCAACGCCCTTTGCTGCAATTCGATGGCTTTTGCAAGCTCACTGCGGGAGCGCTTAAAATCTTGTTGAGCCTCAAAAACCATGGCTAAATTGTTATGAACGCTGCCAAGATTGCTAGCTAAATCGGGATGCGCTACCCCGTCATCTGTTTCCAAGACTTGATTGTCGATCGATCGCTGAAACGCTTCAGCAGCTTCGGAGAACTTATTTTGCTTTTGTAGAGCCAACCCCAAATTGTTCAAATTGGTCGCCAGATCGCGTTTGTACAGGTCGACTTTAGGTGCGGTTCGAACTAGTTGCTCGCTGATCGCAACGGCAGCACGATTGGCTTCCGCTGCCAGGTGCCACTCGCCTGCATTCAGATAAGCGCTCGCAAGATTGGTGTAGCTCGCGACAATGTCGAGCGAGGCGCGCATCGG
>JANPLP010000044.1:0-2598 GCA_031426595.1 Planctomycetia bacterium
CAGCTACCAAAGAGTTTTACCGGCAACCAGAACAACGCCGTGCACCGGATTTCGGCTTGTCGCTCGACTCGCCCAGCAGTTTCTTTACGGGACCGGAAATCAATCGCTATGTTAAAGGCCAAGCTGCCACTTGGAACGAGCAACTCGAACCGCGTGAAAACCACTGGGATCGGCGCATCAATGTAAAGACGCCCCTGAGCAAAGCCGGTTTGTTTCTGGTCGAGGTCCGCGTTGACAACTCGGCTCACAAATCGCGTTGCCTGCTTTGGATTCAAGATACGGTCATCACTCGCAAACCGGGTGATGCGCGACACCTCTACTTCCTCAACGACGCGGTCACGGGGAAACCGGTGGCTGGTGCAAACCTGGAGTTCTTCGGAGTCGGATATGAGCAACGCCCCAATGGACAAGCTCGACAAATCACTGAATCACTCGCCGTACGAACGGATGCCAACGGCATTGCGTCTACCAAGCTGAAGGACAATTACCAGTGGATCACGATCGCGCGCACCCGCGAAGGTCGCTTTGCGCTGCTAGGTACAGAGCACCTTTGGGCTCAAGCGTTTGCTCCTCAGTCCATCAACCAACTTAAGGCTTACGGCGTCAGTGATCGCCCAATGTACCGCCCCGGCGAAACTGTCAAAGCCAAGTTCTGGTTAGCCCACACCGTTTACGGCGATGCGACCAGCCAGCGGGCGACTAACCTGCCGATCACTGTGGCACTGCATGATCAGCAAGGAACCGCCATTGCTAAGAAAGAAATTACGACCGATCGTTTCGGTTCCGGCGAAGTCGAAATCGAATTGCCCAAGTCGATCGGCTTGGGTCGATTTCAGTTTCAAGTCACTCACGCGAGTCAGGGCTGGATCGAATCTTCACTGGCCATCCGAGTCGAAGAGTATCGCAAGCCAGAATTCGAAGTGAAGATCCTTGCGCCGACCAAGCCCGTTGCATTAGGTGAAACGGTCGAAGCGCGAATTCAAGCGAAGTACTACTTCGGTTCACCCGTTACTGATGCGAGTGTAACTGTGCGAGTCCAGCGCAGCACTTACAACGATTCGTTCTATCCGGTCGGTCGATTCGATTGGTGTTATGGGCCGGGCTATTGGTGGTTCGCAGAAGATTACGCTTGGTTCCCAGGTTGGAAAAATTGGCGAGGTTGCATTGCTCCGACGCCACCCTGGTGGCCTGGTTTTGGTCAAGAACCACCTGAGGTTGTGCTTGAACAAGAACTGGAGCTCGACGCGCAAGGCGAAGCGATCGTTAAGATCGACACGGCGATTGCCAAAGCCATCTATGGAGACGAGGACCATAAGTACACGATTTCAGTCGAAGTTCGCGACGCATCGCGGCGAACAATTACGGCCGAAGGGAACGTCATCGCCGCGCGCGAAGCGTTTAAGATTTACTCTTGGGTCAACCGCGGCTTCTACAACGTCGGCGACAAAGTCGATGCAAGTTTTTATGCCAGGACGCTGGATGGCACCCCGATTGCCGCCACAGGCACGCTCGACCTACTGCGGATCACCTACGACGAAGCAGGCAAAGTATCGGAAAGAGTCGTGGCAACTTTCGCCGCAAAGACCGATGCCGAGGGCCTGTTGACTCAATCTTTTGAAGCCGCCAATGCAGGCCAATATCGCTTGCGATTAAAACTCCAAGACCAAGCCGCTCACACGGTCGAAGGAGCTTACATCTTCACCGTCCGCGGACGTGGTACCGACAGTAACGATTTCCGTTACAACGGCTTGGAATTGACAACGGACAAACGCGAGTACGCCGCTGGTGAAACAGTGAAACTCATGGTGGCTGCGGATCGCGAAGACGCTCTGGTGTATCTATTTGTAAGGCCGTCGGGTGGCGTTTACACCGCACCTGCAAGGCTCGTTCAGCTCCAAGCAAAATCTGCAGTGGTTGAGATCGGTGTGACGGAAGCCGATCAGCCGAACTTCTTTGTAGAAGCGTTCACAGTTTACGATGGCGAACTGCATCAGAAGACCCGGGAGATTGTCGTCCCACCAGCCAACAAGACGCTGAACGTCAAGTTGACGGCGAACAAAGCAGAGTATCTGCCGGGTGAAGAGGCGGAGATCGAGTTGCTTGTAACGGATCCAAGCGGCAAACCAGTTTCCGGTTCGTGCTTGATCGCCGCCTACGACAGTTCGCTGGATCAAATCGCCAGCGACGTTGTCCCCGGCGACATCCGCGAGTTCTTCTGGAAATGGCGCAGACATCATCACCCGCAGAATCGCTCGAATGTCGATCAACCCACTTATCCAATTTCGCTCGATGGCGTCGCACCTCTCTCAACGCTTGGAATGTTTGGCGACACGCAAGCGGATGATTTCGATGCACGCTCACTCAACTTTTCATTCCAAAAGCAGGTGCGTGGAAGAATGCTGGGAAGAGGGGCTGAAATGATGGGTGGCATGGGCGGCGGTATGGGCAAAGAGATGGCGCTTGGCGCTACGGCGAGAGGAATGCAAATGGATGCGGCTCCAAAGGCCGCCATGGGTGATTCGCTCTTCGCCCTAGCAGTCTCTGCACCGCAACAGGCCGACGCAAACAATGCTGCCGCAAAACCAGTGGTTCGGAAGG
>JANPLP010000045.1:0-1163 GCA_031426595.1 Planctomycetia bacterium
ACGAAGCGGAAAGTTTTCTGACGCACAGCGAGAGCGAGGGGGAAACGCGAGTTCGCCAAAGGGTCTGCGCGTTGAGTAGTTGCCAAAATGAGAAGCAAGCTGAGCAATTGACCGAGCAAGAATTGAATCAGCTCAGGCAGATGCTCGCGCCGCCTAGTCACCCTGAATTGCTTGGCCGAATCAGTCGCTACGAACTGGAACAGTTGGTCGGACGCGGTGGCATGGGTTGGGTCTTCAGGGCTTACGATACGGAATTGAATCGAACTGTCGCGGTCAAGATACTCGCCATGCATCTGATCGCGATTGGGACAGCTCGTGAGCGTTTTGTGCGTGAGGCACGCACGGTCGCTTCGCTTTCACATCCGCATATTGTGCCGATGTACGACATCGTCACCGATGGCAACGTCCCAGCACTCGTGATGCAGTTTATTGCTGGGGAGACACTGCAGCGACGCATCTCACAACGTGGCCCCATGGCCGTGGAAGACGTTTTGCAAATTGGTATCCAGTTGGCTGACGCATTGGCACTTGCCCACGAACATGGTTTAGTGCATCGCGACATCAAGCCGGGTAACGTGTTGTTGGAAGCAGATGGATCGCGGGCGATGCTCTCTGATTTCGGTTTGGTTCGAGCGTTAGATGATGCTGCACTGACACACAGTGGCTTGTTGGCTGGGACGCCAGATTTCATGTCACCTGAACAAGCTCGCGGCAAATCGGTGGACGCGCGCAGCGATCTGTTCTCGCTCGGCAGCGTGCTTTACACGATGCTGCTTGGTTATCCGCCCTTCCGAGCACCGGAGCCGATGGCAGTTCTAAATCGCATCTGTCACGAACGTCACCGCGCGGCGTGCCATGCAGATGCTCGTATTCCTGTCGAAGTCTCTGAGTTGATCGACCGTCTATTAGCCAAAGATATAAAGCACCGAATTGCATCAGCGGAACTGGTTCGCGATCGCTTGCTTCAGTTGTCACGATCACCGAGACGGCTTGCTGCGGGGACTAAAAGTATGAAACGTTTATCGTCTTTGGTAGGTGTTGCGGCGTTGATGTTGATTGCGACGGTGATGCTACGCGTCCCGTCACCAACGCTTTTCAATCATTTTAGTAACGGCCAGCGCTCTGTGGTCAATGATGCTACGGCCAGTGGATCGAATGCAGTT
>JANPLP010000046.1:0-9506 GCA_031426595.1 Planctomycetia bacterium
GCGCAGCAGTCATCGGAATCGCATCGGGACAATCTCCGATCCGCAAGTGACAAGCTCCGCGGCTGAGAAACGACCAACCTTCAACGCGCATGTCTTCCGTGAACCCAAGCTGGTCGATATAAAACATTCTCGATAGCTCGAGGTTGTTCACGGCTAATACAAACGTCGACTTGATGATGTCAGGCATGTGTGGGCTCAATAGGAAAAGCAGTCAAAGTAGAGGCAAGCATTCGATTTAATTTAACTGTGACTTAGCGTTTGACCTAACGCTGGACGAGAATCACGCGACCCGCAAACCAGCTTGATGAAATTGCCTTATGGATGAAGAGGAAAACCAGACGATCTATCACGAAGCTGGTCATTGCGTGATGGCTGTGCTTCGCGGGGCTAAAGTCGAGCGGGCGACGATTGCGCCGGAAGAAGATGGATTCCATGGATTCGTTGAGATTCACTGGCCGAGACGAGCCGAAGCGGCTGACTTGCTGGCCGTCGCGTTGGCGGGACCGGTCGCGGAAATGATCTACACGGGAGCGGCATACCATCCGGGCCTCATCCCCGAGTGGGCTCACGATTGGAAGCAGGCTTGGACCATAGGCCGACGCTCTACACGCAGCGATCGGGATTGCCTCAAATTGCTGGAGCAGACGGTCGCGAGACTCTACCACACCATGTCAACTGAGGCTTGGTGGGCTGCGGTGGCAGCGGTCAGCGACCTACTGGCGGCCCACGACGAGATCGAGCACGAAGAAATCGCCTACGAGGTCCACCACTGGCTCGAGCGTTAAAGGTCAGTTTGCTTCCTATGCGAAAGCTCCTGCCGGTAAAGGAAAATAGTGGAGTTCTGATCGACCCGACCCGGCCAGTACAGTAAACTAAGGGAACACACCGTAACCTCCCGCCGCCGCGAAGCCTGCTATGCCTGCCGTAAATCGCGCTCGATTTTTCTTGCTTTTCCTCGCAATTTGCATTGCCCAAGTTGCGTTGGCTCAAAATACGGAAACGCAGCAAACTGAAACTCAGCAAACTGAAGCCCGGCAAACCGAGCGCGACCAGGCTGAACCCCCGGCGAGGCTTCGGGCGGTTCCGCAGCTAACTGAGGACGAGCAGATCGCGTTTTTTGAGAGCCGAGTTCGGCCGCTTCTCATCGAGCATTGCATGGAATGCCATTCTGCGGAGACTGAAGCCAGCGGTGGTTTGATGCTGGATTCGCGGCCGAATTGGGAACGAGGTGCCGACTCTGGGCCAGCGATTGTTCCACAAGATCCCGATGCCGGTTCGTTGATGCGCGCGGTGCTCTACGACGATCCCGACTTGCAAATGCCGCCTGACGGCAAGTTACCCGCAAGTGCCATCGAGACACTGCGAACTTGGATTGCAACGGGCGCTGCGGATCCTCGGACCGAAGTCAACGTGAAGCCATCGAGCACTCAAGCGCTCTCGGTTGCGAACGCGCAGCAGCATTGGGCTTATCGACCTGTCCAGCGTCCGGCGTTACCAACTCAAACTGAAAATGAATCTGCGAATGGTTCTGCAATCGATCATTTTGTTGACGTCAGACTTCAGTCAGCAGGTATAACGCCGACGGCCGCGATAACTCGCGCACAGTGGCTGCGACGATTGACGTTCGACTTGCATGGTCTGCCCCCTGATCCGAATCTGATTGCGAATTTTGAAAAAGACGATCGACCGGATGCGGAAGTTCAAATGGTCGACCAACTACTGAACTCGCCCCGATTCGGAGAGACATTTGCCAGGCACTGGATGGATGTCGCGCGCTATGCCGAATCGATCACGTTACGCGGTTTTGTTTTACCGTCGGCTTGGCGATATCGCGATTACTTGATTGACGCATTCAACGAGGATCGGCCATTCGATCAGATGATTGTTGAGCAAGTCGCGGGAGATCTGCTGCACAGCCACGATCGCGTCGAACGAGCTCGGCAGTTGGTCGCGACGGGCTTTTTAACACTAGGGAATACGAATCTCGAAGAGCAGGACAAGACGCAGTTGGAAATGGATTACATCGACGAGCAACTGGAGGTTCTAGGACGCGCATTTCTTGGTCAGACCATCGGTTGTGCGCGATGCCATGATCACAAGTTCGATCCCATTCCGACTCGCGATTACTACGCGTTGGCTGGCATCTTTCGCAACACGGTCGCCATGGAGCACTCCAATGTTTCAAAGTGGGTGGAAGAACCTCTGCCGATGGAACCGCAACAGGCTGCCATGTTCGATGAGCTTTCTGATCGAGCAAAGGGATTAGCCAAAAAAATCGCTGCGTTGAAAAAGAACAAAGACGCTGGAGCGAGTTCAAAAAAGTCGATTGACATCGCGAATTTGGAAGGGATCGTGATCGACGATGTCGAAGCCAAGTTAATTGGCGATTGGACCGATGGGACGACCGTGTCGGGCTATGTCGGCGATCGGTATCTGCATGATGGCCATGAGAGACAAGGTGAAAAATCTGCCACGTTCGAACCGCAGGGCTTACCGCCTGGCCAGTATCAAGTTCGGATGTCGTATACGCCTGCGCCCAATCGAGCTTCGAATGCAAAGGTGGTCGTCTTCAGTGCGGAAGGCGAGCACAGGCATCGCATCGATCAACAGATGGCACCCGAAGATGGAATCTGGCTCACGATCGGTACTTATCGTTTCGAAAAAGATGGTCAAGCGTTTGTGATCGTGTCCAACAACGAAGCCGATGGTCATGTCGTGATTGACGCGATTCAGTTTCTACCCGTTGGGATAGATGCTGCACAAAAGTTGGCTGAGAGAAACACGCTGCAGAAATCTATCTCCAAAAAAGAAACAACGGCCGCCGATGCAGAGTCCCAAGCGGATGGGGCTGCAAAACTGAAAGAAATGGAAAAGGAACTTGCCAGCTTGCAGCAAAAGCTCGCTGGTCGACCGAGCTTCATGACAGTTCGGGAAAACAAACCAGCTAAAGATATTCCGATTCATATTCGTGGTAACGTCCATAGTCTAGGGGAAGTGGTTCCTCGCGGCTTTTTGACAGCGCTAAACGTCGATAACGCTTCACAACCGGCTTTTGATGAGCAATCGAGTGGCCGGTTGGAACTCGCGCGTTGGTTAAGCGACAATCGGAATCCGCTGACGGCGAGGGTGTACGCCAATCGCGTTTGGTCTTGGTTGATTGGTCAAGGACTGGTTGCCACGACGAGCAACTTTGGTACGACAGGTACCAATCCTACGCATCCTGAGTTGCTCGATTGGTTGGCTGATGAATTGATGCGCAGTGGTTGGTCCACCAAGCATCTTGTTCGGTGCATCGTGTTGTCAGACGTCTATCGCCGTAGCATTCAGGACGCCGCTTCGGACGCTCAACGCGCGGATGCAAATAATGAGCTGTTGTGGAGAGGAAATTTGCGGCGAGTCACCGTTGAAGCGATGCGCGACGCGATGCTGAGTGTCAGCGGCGAACTGGACCAATCTGTAGGCGGATCAATGCTGAAGCCCGAAGTAAAAGAGGATTATAACTATCGCCATCTGTCGACTCGGCGAAGTCTTTACCAACCGGTATTGCGCAATGCGCTGCCAGATTTGTTTGAAGCGTTTGATTTTGCAGACACCAGCGTTTCGATCGGTGAGCGGAGTCGCAGCACTGTCGCGCCGCAGGCTCTGCTGATGTTGAACCATCCCTGGGTGATAGCGCGAGCCGAAGCGACCGCGACCCGAATTCAGCGCGAGACATCGACGGCTGAGTTAGCTGTTGAGCACTTGCATCAACTGTGTTTCGGACGATCGGCGACGGATCAAGAAATGAAGGCTTGCCTCGAGTACTTGCTTCAGGATCCAGCGGCTGTTCCGGACAAGTTGGACTCGAAGCGCCTTACTGCTTTGGTGCAATCGTTGTTCGCTTCGCTGGACTTTCGATATTTGGAATAAAAGGTTTCAAATTATGCAGAACACATTCTCACGCCGCGCCGCGTTGCAGTTGACTGGCTGTGGATTTGGAGCCATCGCAGCGCAGGCTATGGCGAGCAGAAATGCTTTGGCTGGTGAGCTGGTTTCGCAGATCGCGCCGCGAGCAAAGCGAATCATTTTTCTGTTCATGCAGGGTGGAGTTAGTCACGTTGACTCGTTCGATTACAAACCTGCACTTGCAAAGATCGATGGGAACAAGCAAGCCTTTGATGATGCGAGGCAGTTGGCGAAAACGGGCAAGCGTGGTACAGAGCATCGCGTAATGAAGTCGCCCTGGCGGTTTCAACAGTACGGCGAATCGGGTCGCTGGGTCTCCGAGTTATTCCCAGAGACGGCGCAGCACGTCGACAAGCTCTGTTTTTTGCATGGCATGCATACCGAAGGGGTCGCGCATGGTCCGTCCACCTTGTTCCTGCATTGCGGTTCGACCAACTTCATCCGGCCTTCGTTTGGCTCATGGGTCCTCTATGGGCTGGGAAGCGAGAACGCGAATCTGCCAGGCTTCATCTCGATCGCACCGTCAGTTGGTAATGGCGGGCCTCGCAACTACGGCAGTGCTTTCTTGCCAGCCAAGTTTCAAGGGACTCGCATTGGCGGCACCGCTAAAGAGAAACTGGAAATTGAAAGTCTTGAGCGCAGCGACCTCAGTTCAGCCGAACAGCAATCGCAATTCCGATTGCTGCAGGAACTCAATCGCACTCAGATAGCGCGGCGCGGAGTGCGTGATAGCGAATTCGATGCGCTCGTCGACTCCTATGATCTGGCTTGGCGTATGCAAGGGATCGCGCCCGAGATTATGAACATTGAAAGTGAGTCCGCCGCGACGCAGACGCTGTACGGCATAGATCGCCCCGAGACAAAGGCTTATGGCCAGAAATGTCTGCTCGCTCGAAGATTGTGTGAAGCGGGGGTGCGGTTCATTCAAGTTAACTATGGCGATAACTCTGCCAATCCAGCTTGGGACCAGCACTCGAATCTGCCCAAGCACGCGGACCATGCGGCGGCAGTGGATAGACCGATCGCAGGGCTGCTCGCTGATCTGCAGCAGCGAGGTTTGTTGGAAGACACAATCGTGTGGTGGGGCGGAGAATTCGGGCGAACACCGTACGCTCAAGAGAATGGAACCGGTCGCGATCACAACCCCGGTGGGTTCACGGTCTGGTTAGCGGGCGGTGGCGTGAAAGCTGGTTTTGCTCACGGCGAGACCGACGAATTCGGGTTCCGCGCGATGCAAGGAAAAGTGCACATGCACGATCTGCACGCCAGTTTGCTGCACGCTCTCGGTCTGGATCATGAACGATTGACGTTCAAACATGCGGGGCGCGATTTCCGATTGACCGACGTTTACGGCCGCGTGGTCAAAGAAATTTTTGCTTAGTTAGCCGCGCACGTTAGCCTTGTTTTCTCCCAGCCCAGTTGACTTTCAAAGCCTTGCAAAACCAGTACATTAATGGCCTCTGAATCGAACCTCGTGGCTGGAAGTATGGGTGCTATGGCAGACAAACAAATTCAACTGGGTTTCGCAAGTGCGATTGTGCCCGAATTGTCGCTGGTGGAAGTGTTCGAATTGGCGGCGGAGATCGGATATGACTGTGTTGAAGTCATGTGCTGGCCGGTGAGTAAAGCGGAACGACGGTACGCTGGAGTGACGCATATCGACATTGCGGGGATGGAGCCTGGGAAAGGTTCGGCGGCGAAAGTTGCTGAAGTACAGCGAGTCGTCGATGCGACGGGTGTGCAGATCAGTGCGCTCGGCTACTATCCGAACTGCTTATCACCCGACGCTGCGGAAGCTCAGAAATCGGTTGAGCATCTGAAGCACTTGATGCATGCCGCCACGCAACTGGGGATCACTCGAGTCAACACCTTCATTGGTCGCGACTACACTCGCAGTGTCGATGACAACTGGCCACGTTTGCTGGAGACTTGGCGACCGATTATTGATTTGGCGGATCAGTTACAGCTTAAGATTGGGATCGAAAACTGCCCGATGCTGTTTTCCAAAGATGAGTGGCCGGGTGGCAAGAACATCGCTACGACGCCTGCTATTTGGCGACGCTTGTTCACAGACATCCCCAGTCCGAACCTGGGGCTGAACTATGATCCTTCGCACATGGTTTGGCAGCAGATGGATTATTTGAAACCGATTCGCGACTTTGTGGGTCGGATCTCGCATGCGCATGCGAAGGACGTGCGACTGGATCGGCATAAACTAGATGAGGTTGGCATCTTGGCACATCCGCTTGAGTACCACACGCCTAAGCTTCCGGGCTTGGGCGAAGTGAACTGGGGCAAGTTCTTTTCAACGTTACTGGATGCAGGCTATCGCGGCCCGGTTTGTGTAGAAGTCGAAGATCGTGCCTACGAAGGCTCACTCGACTTGCGGAAAGAGTCTCTGCGACAAAGTTATCGATACTTAAAAAACTTCATCGCGTAAGTTTCTGAAAACAGTTTCGTTTCTATCGACTATTAGCGGCGAGCTAAGATGTCTTCAAAGTCGGTGAGGTGATATCCAATACCTACGTAGTCGAGCACCTTGCAAAGTCCACGCAGCGCGACGCCAAAACCGTCTGGACCAGAGAATCCACCGAACTGCCCGCCCCCTTTCACGTGAGGCTCGAGGTCAAAGATCACTCCTGGAGCACCGCGTCTTTTCATCAGCGCATCGATTCTGGGCAGGTCGCTCGCCAAGTCCCGAAGGATCGCTTCATGTCCGGTGTCGCCAAGATCGGCGGGAACGAAATTCTTCAGCGATGCTTCGTCGACATGTTCTAATCGCTGAGTAGCCGACGGATGCCGGTAATCTTTGATATGAACCCAACCCAAGCCAGGCTTCATCGCGAGGTACTCAGCAAAGACTTCGTCCGGCGTCATCCCTTGGCACACTAAATTCGCTCCATCGAAAATCAGTACCATCGCGTCACTGTTTACTTTGCGATGAATTTCAGCCAGTAATTTACCGGACTGGCCGACAAGATTCGCTTCGACTTCTAGCCCGAAAGTCAAACCTGCTTGGTCGCAACGGTCGGCGATCTGACCGAGTTGATCGACGACTTGAGGAATGTGCTGCCACGGATCCGTTCCCTTCGGATGATAGAACGCAAATCCGCGGATCAGTTTTGTTCCGAGCGTCGAGGCTACTTCGCACGCATGATTGACTTCCGTCTCAAGATATTGAGCGAACGGTACATATCGATTCGAAGTTCCATCATCGATGTCCAGCAATTTCACTTTGCCGATCGGCGAACCCACGGTGGCAACCTTCAAACCATATTCGGCTTGCATCGTGCACACCGTTTTCAATTCCTCAGTCGTCAACGCCATCGAGTTCTTAATGCCACTGCCGACATCAATAAAGCGAATCGAGTAGTGTTGTAGTCCCGCAGCCGCCAGCGCAGCGAATTGTTGAACAGCAAGTTTTTGGTTGGCGGCCTCATCTGCAAATCCACTGAGAATGATCGATGTGGGTGACGGCATAGCTGGGGGCTTTCTAGATGGGTTATGTCAGGTTGGGGTTGGTTCGCGAAGTCGACGCTGGCTTCCTGCCGGGGCCCTAATTGTGCAGTCCCGATGGTCAAGTTGTAAAGCCGGATGACAGCGACTTGAAAGCCCGCTTGGGTCGAGGGCTTGGAGGATGTAAGCGGTGGAGGTGCCTCGAGACCGCCGTTCGAGCGGCATTGCGGTCGGGCGTGGGTTGCGGCCATTGGGTTTTAGCTACAGAATCTAGTGACTCACGACGATTGGCCCGCCGCTTTACGACTCTATGCAACTGTTTTTTTGCGTTAACGAGTGAAAGCTCGGCTGCGGGCCAAGATTGCAAACGGAACGCTTCCCCGCGGCGTGCTGGTCGATGCGATATAGTTCACGAATGCTTCACGCCGCCACCCACTTTTTCAATTCCCCACTTAAGACACTCTCATGCGACTTTCGGTTGGTCAAGCTGCACCGGATTTTGAAGTCACTGACATTAAGACTGGTAAGCCGATTCGTTTGGCGGATTTTCGCGGACACAAATTGCTACTTTCGTTCCACCGCTACGCCGCTTGCCCCTTCTGCAACTTGCACGTGCATGAGCTGAGTAAATGCAATGACGAGTTTGAGCAGCATGGGTTGAAGGTGGTCGCGCTGTTTCGTTCCAGCCCGGACAGGACGCTTGAGCAGTATGGATCTCGCGACGTTCCTTTCCAGATCGCCGCCGATCCGAAATTGAATGCTTATCGCGCCTATGGCATCGAGCAATCGTTATTGGGGATGTTGATTTCGTTCATTCATCCGCGCGGTTTGTATGCCACTTTGAAAGGTTTTTTGCCTGGCAAAGTTGATGGTGACGTGCGTTCTTTGCCAGCCGATTTTCTGGTGACGGCCGACCAGACGATTGCTAACGCTTACTATTCGACGAACATCACCCAACACCTTTCGCTCAACGATATCAAAGCCTTCGCGCGCAGTTAGTCGTCAGTCTTGATTGGGGGACTATGATGGAGAAGTCAGTCGGCGAGGAACTAACGTTGCGAAGTGCGCAAGAGGCCGTGGACGTTTGGATACGCAGCATCGGCGTGCGTTACTTTTCTGAGCTGACCAATTTGGCGCAATTGATGGAGGAGGTTGGCGAGTTAGCGCGGGTGATTTCCAGGACCTACGGCGAACAGAGCTTTAAGGAATCAGACACGCGGGTTAATCTGAACGATGAAATGGCGGACGTTTTGTTCGTGCTGATCTGCTTGGCCAATCAAACCGGGGTCGACTTGACCGCGGCGCTCGCCGCAAACCTGGCCAAGAAAACCGTTCGCGATATCGAGCGTCACCGCAACAACCCAAAACTGCACTCTCCTAGCACGACCGAACCCAACCTTTAATAAACGCCTGCTTTCAGAAAATATTTGGAACAACATTATCCCGCGGATTCTAGCGGGCTAGCTTTTCGGAGTTGACAATGAGTTTAACGATCATGCGCCGCATCAAATTCTGTGCGGGTCATCGCTTGTACAAACATGGAGGGAAGTGCGAACACTTTCATGGGCACAACTATGTGGCGGACGTTTTTGTCACTGGAGAAGAGGTCGACACGGTGGGTCGAGTCATCGATTTTGCGGACTTGAAATCACGTGTTAAAGGTTGGATCGATACGCACTGGGATCATAGTTTCCTGGTTTATGAAGGGGACGAGAACGCCAAGCAAGCTCTAAGTATGGTTCAACCCAGTCGCATGTACGTGTTGCCTTACAATCCGACTGCGGAAAATATGGCTCGGTATCTATTGGAAGTCATGTGCCCAACCGCTTTGGAAGGGACTGGTGCTCGCGCTACCCGCGTTCGCATTTGGGAGACGGACGAAGCGTTCGCAGAAGCAACTCTGGACTGATAGCTGCCTGGCCCGCACGAAATTTGGGGGCTTTAGCGGATCGCTAATTCACAAAATTCAGCAGTTTTCCAAGCGAAACACAGACGAAACACAGACGAAACACAGGCGAAACACAGGCGAAACACAGGCGAAACACAGGCGAAACACAGGCGAAACACAGGCGAAACACAGGCGAAACACAGGCGAAACACAGGCG
>JANPLP010000047.1:0-2079 GCA_031426595.1 Planctomycetia bacterium
CTACCGTCTGTTGCTAACTCAATTCCGTAAGGCCTATTCAGCCCGTTAGCAACGACACCGACAAACGTACCACTTGAATCATATTTAAGGAGTTGGTTCGAATTCACGCTTGTTACGAAGAGATTCTTATTGCTGTCGAAAATCAGATCTCCCGGTGAATTGAGTCCGCCCGACCCCGCTGGGACAAAAACGTCCAGAAATGCGCCGGAAAGGCCGTCGTATCGGAGAACTGAACTGTTTGAGGCGCTCGCCACATATAAATCTGCAATGTTGTCAGCGTTTCCATCTGGACCGAACGTTAATTGCCTCGGAGTGACAAGCCCTCCGCTGCCATCCTTTACAAAGCGACCCAGTAAACTAATGCTCGGCTCGCCTTCAGTGGCCGTCGAGTCGCTGATCGAAATCGTTGGTTGAAAACTTCCTTTTTCTGCATTGAAATGCGCGGTCACTTCGGTTGGCGTTAGGGCGTGGCTATATACTCGTAGCTCGTCTATCAAGCCATTAAACAGAAAATTGTGCGGTGTTGTAGGGTAACCCCCATGAGCGCCAATACCGATGCCTGGATTACTCGCCGGATCTAGATCTCCAAACGGCCTAACGGCAGTAGTAATTTGCGAGATCAACGTTCCGTTAAGGTAGATCGACATGGCGTTAGAGCTGTTTTCGAGTGTAGCAGCAACGTGCACAAACTGTCCAATTGGTATTGGAGTCGATACGCTGGCGGTCTCCGTTAAGCTTTGAACTCGGAATTGCAGTGCCGAACCTGGCTGAACACTCAATTGGTAAGGATCAAGCCCTCCCCGATCGTCTCCGCGGAACAAGATTATAGCGCCCTGCACTGTTGGCGCTGTGTTAACCTTAATCCAGCCTTCGATAGTCAGAGACTGAGTGAGCTTTAGACTTGGCGAATCAGCCACGTTAATGCGATCGTTGGCACCATCGAAACTGAAAGCTTGTCCTATTTGGCCAACCGCGTAGTTCGCTCCGTTAAACAGCGTGCCGTTGTTGCCACCGGCGGAATCAATCGCTGTATTATCCGCTGACCAAGCTGCAACCACCGCCATGAGCGCTCGCTCTTCGAGTCTCTCCAAAGTAAGGCGGTTTCCAAAGCGTTTTCTCGCGTAGCTCTTCGACGTATGGTTTCGCTTTGTTTTTTGCAGCTTGGCAATCGATTTTGTAAGGTGATTCACGGTCAACTCCGATTCAAGTGGACAAATGTTCGATTTCGAGCACACAACTCAATGCGATTTTTTGAACCCAAACCTGCCAAGAATTTCAAAACATTTTTGAAAAACTTAGAAATTCGCATCCGGTGCCAGCGGAGTTTCGAGTGACATAACGAACTCCCCTTAATGTGGAGGGCCCGACGCCTCGCTTGCTGCAGACTTGGCGTCCACGCTTTCGCTGCACAGACTCGCTAACTAGCAGTTACAGTTGGGGACGCCGGAACGGCGCTACGCTTGTTCCGGCCTACTTAGCGGATCGGTGGTGCTGGCATGACTCCCACGCTGCGAGCGATGGGCGACTGAGGGCGGGCAATACAAGCTCGACGCGCAAGCGAGTGAATGCATGTCAGGCAATTCGAAACGCTAACGCGTTCCCCTTACAGCCGGATCACAATGATCATCAATGGGTACGACCGATCATCAATGGGAGCCGCCCAAATCTGCTTATTGCTGTGATGGGCCGGGGACGCCGGAACGGCGCTACGCTTGTTCCGGCCTACTTAGCAGATCGGTGGTGCTGGCATGACTCCCACGCTGCGAGCGATGGGCCACTGATGGCGAGCAATACAAGCTCGACGCGCAAGCGAGTGAATGCATATCAGTCAGTTCGAAACGCTGACTCGTTCCGCTGACGGCCGGTTCACAATGATCATCACTGGATACGACCGATCATCAATGGGAGCCGCCCAAATCTGCTTTTCGCTGTGATGGTGCTGGGGACGCCGGAACGGCGCTACGCTTGTTCCGGCCTACTTAGCAGATCGGTGGTGCTGGCATGACTCCCACGCTGCGAGCGATGGGCGACTGATGGCGGGCAATACAAGCTCGACGCGCAAGCGAGTGAATGCATGTC
>JANPLP010000048.1:0-2006 GCA_031426595.1 Planctomycetia bacterium
AGACAACCCAACCGATGACACGCCGTGCGTTCCTGGGGATTCCCTTCTAACACACCCAAATACAGTTTCTCCGCCTCTTCGTGCCGCCCTTGCCGCTCCATCAACCGGGCCAGGCTCAGGACACGCTCGTTCGATTCGGGACTTTTTGTCAAATTCATCTTCGAAAACAGTCCACTAGCCCCGTCCGAATGCGAGACATCGGGCGAGCGAACTGACTGGCAGGCGGGCAGACTGAGGTACAGGCCAACCACTAGAAAACGGAAGAATCTGTTCATTGTGCTTCCCCACCAAATCCACCGCCACCACCGCCACCGCCGCCACCAATACCACCCCCGCCACCACCACCGGTCGAGCAAAAGCCACGGTTGTAGGCGCGGGCCGCTTCGGCTCCCGACAGACCCTCGGCATAAGAGGGCGCGACCACCACCAATCGGTCTGCAACGGAAACGCCCAATTGTTCCAAATTGGCCACAACGACCTGCCGCCGCCGCTGATCAAGTTCTTGGTCGAAATGCACTGGATACTGATACTTGCTCCCCACTCGCGAACTGGTCTGGCTGCGTTCGACGACGACGGGGAATTCAACCCCCTGTTTCAGGCTCGTCGCGATCTGTCGCAAGTGATCCTCACCAAATTCATTTAATTCCAAGCCTCGCTCGCGACCATCATGGCCAGTGCCATTCAGTTCAAACTCATGCGAGTAGATAATGAATTTTGCCGGTTCGGCGTTTTCCTCCTGCTGCCGCATTATCTGATCGACCTCCGAGCCCAACGGCTGCGGCGACTGAACGGCCAATGGCGGCCGTGCCGCACATCCGACGAGCGTCAACACACCCAGGCCAGCCCACGGAAGATTTCGTGTAAAGCCATTCATACAGGACTCTTGTGGTTGGATTTCAAATGGGATCGTAGATCACTAAGTACTTAGGCGACCGATCCTTGAGCATGGCAAACAGGCGATAGACGCATTGCCCGATCGCAGAGGACCATCGGACAATCCGGTTCAAAAAGTTTTCGACGTATCGCCGGGAAAAATTTGAGTGAATCTGTAACGATTAGTCAGTTTTTTTGGATTACAACGACCACTCTCACTAATCCTACCTAAACCTCCCAGCGTAATATTCTGCGAAGCGTACGGCGCCCGAAGTAATCGCCACATGCTCCCGTCGAGGTATTGTTTGCCTCATAGTAGGACTATTCCGACGTTTTTAATTGTACCGACTATTCATTTACGCCGAAAGAAATTACATCGCTTCGCACGATCGCGGCAGAACGCGATCGCGACAGAATTAGGATTACCGGTAGCGTCACGGGAGAATGAGCAATGAACTTGGTCTTGATTGCATCTTGTTTCTTCGCTCAGCTCGGCTCGCCATCAGCAGAATCGACGATTCACCATTATCCGAGTGGCAAAGCGCTCACGTATAGTGACATCGGTTCGTCATACACGACCTCTCCCATTCCGTCGCGGAATTATGAAGCGGTCTGTCAATGCCCTGCCTGTAGACGACGAATGCCTGCTTCTAGTTGGCGGATCAAACCAACGGGAGACCTGTTTTTGCACGTACCCTATGAGTCACGTCCCAAGGTCTATTACTACTATCGCCCGTACAGCCCGTCTCACATCCAACCACAGGCTCACGACTCCGGAGTTGGACCTAATATTCACTTGAATTATTAGTTAGCCAACTCACAGTAAAAGTTACTGCACCGCGAGCCGGCGAGTTGCCGCCGTGCTTCAGTTGAAAGTGGTGGGTTGTGAGCCAAAGAGAGCCGCGGCAGGAGCTGTGGCATTGTGTGGGCTGACGATGCGGGGAGCGTTCAATTTGGTGGGCGCGGGAAGCGATGGCTGCTCCTCTTTTTGCGGAACGTTCGCGGCGACTGGGTTCGGATTAGTGATTGCCGAGTCGTGTGGTGTCGTGCGATCGAAGTTGTGGAAGTGAACCTGCGTCATCTGGCGGCCCCGCTAAATCTCCATCGTGTGATGCACGCTGTTGGGTCGCGAC
>JANPLP010000049.1:0-3167 GCA_031426595.1 Planctomycetia bacterium
GGCAAGGTCGGTGCGACAATACCAATTCCGGCAACTGTTTTTAACTCTGTTGCTGCGATAACAAATACAGCCAAGCAATTGCCGGTATACCGTTTGAATTGGGACGATCTTAAATCGCCGTTCGCGTGGTTCAGTACCGCCGCGGTCGTTTGCGAACCGCTACTGTTCCTCGCATTAGGATCAGTCTACGTTGCGTTACCCATCGCAATGCGTAGGAAATCGTTGTAGCTACGATCCGGTTCTCAGCCGTTCGGATAATCGAGCAACTCTTGCAAGCGTACGCCTAACGCTGCTGGGAACTTTGCAGGCCAAGTGGCGTCAATCAAAGCCGGCTTCAATCATGTCGCGCAAGTGAGTTTTGTCTCTGTCGCGATATGAATTAAGTTTCATTTCGACGAGCGCGGGTAAACTAACTACTTGAAAATCCGTCCCGCGCTCCGAGTTCCTGACGTCGGGACAAGCGGACGCGTATTCAGCTTTTACTTTTTCGCCGGCCATCCACAGATGGATCACATCGCGAATCTCGCCATTTGATTCGTCCAAAAAGAACTGCACGTCCAAGGTCTGCCCATATGTGAATCCGGCTTGTTCGAATGCTGCTTTAACGTTCTCAAAATCCTCGCGGCGGATCAGAATGTCGACGTCCTGCGTATTGCGATTCCATTTTAGTCCACTCGGTCAGATCACTTGTTAGGTGGTTGGAGTCCGTTTAACGACTTCAAGTGTACCCCAAATTGAGCTGGGTCACGAAGCAGCCAACTCGCTTAACACTTCTCGCGCCCCGGCGATGGTTTCGTCAATCATTTCAGGCGTATGCATCCGCGAGAAAAACAACGCTTCAAATTGACTGCAAGGCATGTACACGCCGCGGTCCACGAGGCCCCAGAAGTAAGCCGCGAATAACTGACGATCACAAGTCGACGCTTCGTTCCAACCGTAAACAGGTTGCGACTCGAAGAACAGCGTCATCATACTACCGACGCGCTGCATGACGGTGGCAATGCCGGCTGATTGAGCCGCCTGCTGCAAGCCGTCAGCGAGTCGCTTGCCTTGCTGTTCAAGATATTCGTAAGGCGATTCGTCGCGCAGCAATCGCAACGTGGCAGCTCCGGCGGCCGTGGCGAGCGGATTGCCGCTGAGCGTTCCTGCTTGATAGACTTTGCCTGCTGGCATGACTTGGTCCATCAAATCAGCTCGACCACCGTAAGCTCCCAGTGGCAAGCCGCCACCGACGATCTTACCCATCGTGGTCAAATCCGGTTTTATGTTGAATAGCTGCTGAGCGCCACCTCGCGCGACTCGGAAACCTGTCATCACTTCGTCGAAGATCAGCACCGCGCCATGCTTGGTACACAGCGATCGCGCTGCTTCTAAAAATCCAGCTCGCGGCGGCACGCATCCCATGTTACCAACCACTGGCTCAAGAATCACACAAGCTAACTGGGAACCGAACTCCGCAAACGCATGCTCAAGTTGCTGGATGTCGTTGTACTCGAGCACCAGCGTATCGCGCGACGTGCCTTCGGTCACGCCGGGCGAATCAGGTACACCCAATGTCGCGGCCGCGCTTCCAGCCGACACCAGCAAGCTATCGACATGCCCGTGGTAGTTCCCCGCGAACTTGATCACTTTGTCGCGACCGGTCGCGCCGCGAGCCAACCGAATCGCGCTCATCGTCGCTTCGGTGCCGCTGTTCACCAAGCGCACGCGCTCGACCGACGGAACCGCTTCCATGATCAACTCGGCGAGCACCGATTCGGCCTCCGTCGGCGCACCGAAACTTGTACCTCGTTCAGCCGCCTTGCGGATCGCTTCGATCACTTGAGGATGTGCGTGCCCAAGAATCATCGGCCCCCATGAACCGATATAGTCCAGATAGCGATGCCCATCGATGTCAAACAAGTAAGGACCTGCAGCTCGTTCGATGAACAGCGGATGACCGCCCACGCCACCGAAGGCTCGGGCAGGACTGTTCACACCACCCGGCATCAAGCCGCGAGCACGTCTGAAAGCCGCTTCCGAACGAGGACGTGAAATGCGACTGTGTACGATTTGGGAATCAATGGGCACGCACGATCTCCGGTAAGTAGGCGGTAACAAACTGCATTAGCCATCCGTTTATTACCGCTACTTCGCTTCAGAGTTCACTTCTGAACAGCTTCGGCATTCTCCGAACGTTCGGCGGCAGGCAGCAAAAACGGGACACCTAAATCATCCCGATTTGCTTTGAAACCGCCACCATCCACATCCAAAAAAATCGGATTCGCGACCGCACAGGGGACTAGTTTTCCCTGCTCGGGCCCCATCACAGGCCCCAGAGTCAGCCCTTCGCCGATCGTCGCAACAATTAAATGCGTATCCATTTCGAAATTTGGCAAATCCATTTCTGCTTCGAAACGCACGTTCCGGTCGCTAAATATTTCTGCGTGAGATTTGCGAGTGAAGTTCATCTTCGGTAAAGGGCGGCCGTTGGCGAACACTTGCACGCGATTGACATCAAACCAGTTCGGGCATTGCACACGCACCCACAACTTGGCGGTCTTCCCCTGCATGGCGACATCTTCGCCGCAGGTGTAATACTCGTCTTTGCCATCGCTCTTCAAACGTACTTGAGCCTCTAGGAACGGCCCGGTTGTCATCACCATATGGCCATGCTCGGCCGAATGGATCATTTCTTCGATCTGAATTTCAGCCGGATTATCGGTGCTGCATTCCATATAGTTCCGCAGCCACCCCGAGCCATGGAAGTTATAATGCGCGTCCGTGTTCACAACACCCGGAATGCGATATCCCAAGTTCAGCAGTTGCAGCCAGTAGAAAATCGGATTCTGCGATTTTTCTTTCGCCGCTAGTTCAGCACTCGGGAAATTGAAAATGCCTTCCGGTGGGTGAACTTCAATCACATCCATCCAGCCCAACATGCCGCGGAAGCCTTCGTCCGCCTTGCCATCAAAATCGCGATCACCAAGAATCTGCGGAATGTTCGGATGGTTTGTCTGCACAACTTTGGAACTCGCAGAATTCCACAGCGCCAGCCGTTCGATTTGCTTCACGGGATCTGCATCTGTGATGGGTCCGCCACCGTCTTGATGGTGTTCATGGCGATGTAGCGGAAATGCGTTCTGATGATTGATCGGCAACGGCGATCCAGTCAGCTCCATGCCAGT
>JANPLP010000050.1:0-5112 GCA_031426595.1 Planctomycetia bacterium
GGAACGATCCCTCGCGAAAACGTGGTTCGAACCAGCGATTTTCTACTCATTCATGGTAACGGCGTGAAGGAACCTCAGCGTATTGGTGAAATGATTCGGAAGACGCGTGCAGTGAGTGGGTATAGGCCGATGCCGATCTTGTTCAATGAAGACGATCACTTTGATTTCGACCAGCCGATGAACAACTTTGTGGCAGCAGTTTCCGAGTACGCTTCGTGGGGTTACTTTGATTATCGTATGAACAGCGAGGGCTTCGACGAGGGTTATCAAAGTGTACCGGTGAACTGGAGTATTTCCAGTGATCGCAAACGGGGGTTCTTTAACAAAGTCGCCGAGATTTCCGGTGCAACTCCCTAGAAGATTCGCTCAACCTCTTCGCATGCGACGTATGACCAACTTCGTGAGGACTCGTTCAATTTTCTAAAATTGCCAGTCGGTAATATGAGTGAAATACGCGTGCGAGACGTGGCCAACTAGTTATTGCTAGCCATCTGTGCATTGAACACTTAAAAACCGATGATCACGCCGGCATGTGGCTTACAGCGGCAATTTGGGTAAACGCGCATAAGTTTGCGTGTCGCGAGTTGGTGGAAACTAGCAATGCTCGAGGCTGAACCTCATTCCGAATTGGCGTGTGCGACGATAGAGGATTGGAAAAGCATCTAAAGCTGACCATTCAAAATGGAAGTTCGCCAAGCAAGCACCTGCCTGACTCAGACAACTGGGAGGGTTATAGTTGGGATGATTCATGCTCCCGTTCTACTCGAACCTGGTTCTCGCTTGCCGGCGCAGTTTGGCCTTCTTGATTCTTACGACTATGTCGTACTCCGTAGCCCGTTCGCAAGATGATCCATTGCAAGCCAACGGATTCGCGCAGGTCACCGAACAAGTATTTGCACCGAACTCCGTTGTGACGGTGACAGCCCCCGCCCATTCTGTACGTTTTAGCGAAGCGGTAGGCGCAGACCTTCAGGTTCAAGAATCTGAGGGTCGAACGGCCAATCTCGAGTCGCTGGAAGCGCGAATCGATGATCTCGAATCGCAATTGAAGAAACAAAAAGAGGTGGACGAGAAAAAAGCGGCTCAAGAAGCGAGAAACAGACCCGCGGATAAACTCGACAAGTTCAAGGAAAAGTGGAACGTCAAGCTAGGTGGTCACGTACAGATGGACTACGTGAACTGGGCGAACAACAGTCCTGCGATCATCGGAGCCCAGGATTACTTTGAGTTTCGGCGACTGCGTTTGGTGGCTGATGGGACCGGCTATGGTCAATACGACTTCCGATTGCAAATGACGCTCGAACCTGAATCGCTTGGCGAGACGCAATCTCTCGGGACTGTCGCTTCGCCCGATGTCAAAGACGCTTACCTATCCATGAACGACATACCTGGATTAGGGAGGTTTCGCATTGGCAATTTCTTCGTGCCGTTCAGTTTGGAGCAAGTTACTAACGACACGAACAACATCTTCATGGAGCGTTCGATTCCTACTCAGGGCATCTTCGCAGCGGATCGTGAAGTTGGGATGGCGCTTTACAACAGTACAGAAGACCAGCACGTGACCTGGACCAGCGGTATCTTTTTGGACAGCATCAGCGAAGGACTCAAAGAACGTATTGACGATAATCAAGGTTATCGAGTCAGTGGACGATTAACTTGGTTGCCCTATTACGACGTATCGACCAGCGGGCGTTACTTGGTTCATCTGGGTATGGGCGTGCTGCATACTGAAGATCTGGATAACAGCGTTCGGGTTCGGGCGCGGCCGCAAACCCGCGAAGGTCCTCGCTTGATTGACAGCGGCGTGTTGAGCGCAGAGAGTTACTCAACCGGAAACTTAGAAGCGGCGATCGTTTACGGAAGATTCACTCTGCAAAGTGAAGCGTTCCTTTCGCAAGTCAACATGCTGGCAACGGACAATCGCCAAGTAAAGGGTGGTTACCTGCATGGCAGTTGGTTTTTAACAGGCGAAAATCGAATCTTTGAAAAGTTCGGACAGCATGGTCCGCAGTTCAGTCGCAACGTTCTCAACAAGAATTTTTTCGTTTCGGACTGTCACAGCGGTCCGGGCGCATGGGAACTCAAATCGCGTTGGTCCTACCTTGACTTGAATAATGTCGGCGCGGGTCAGTACAACGACTTCACCGCGGGTGTGAATTGGTATTGGACCGATCGAACACGTGTCATGTTCGACTGGATTCATCCGTTCACAAGTAACGGCACCACCTTCGGCGCTACCGAATCGGATCTTCTAGCCATGCGATTTGATTTCAGTTGGTAGCGACCGCGTTACCGTACGCCATTCAATGTGCTGCGCACATGATGGCTGCATGTCGTGCACTGCGTCCGCGTTTACTTAAGCCGAGAGCCTGGTTGTGTTGCCGTCCGCATTTGGCCAGTTTGTGGCTGGCCAGTTTGTGGCTGCGTGAACTGTGGGTTTGTCGGTTGCTGAGCCACGCCGGGCTGCAGGTTGGGTTGCTGAATGTCGGGTTGCTGAGTCGCTAACGGTTGGCCTTGTGACTGCTGCGGTGCCAGATAGGGTTCAACGACGATCTCCCAGTCCTTGGGAAGCGTCTTGGGAATGAATTCTTCGCGGAACAACTTGTCCTTCATCTGATCAAGCATGTTCCAATCTTTATCGCGGTCTGTAAACTCATACACTTCACGGTGTGGAGCTTCTGGGCGGAAGTTCGGCAGAAATACGACGAGCCCTTTCGGCAATACATCCGTCGAGTCGAGCGTGATTTGAACGCGTGAGTAGTTACCGGCATCGTCGGGGCGTTTAGGATAAGTTTCCAGAACGACATCGCGGCTGCCAGCGGGAGGTGCGATCGGACGCACCCAGTAACGTTCCTTGATTTCCTTGGCCTTCACACCAAACAGAAACGGTAGCGGGCTGAGGTGAATTTGATTACCGCGCATTTCTGGGGGCAATTGAACCTTCAGACACTTCTTGTCATTGCGATCGAGGATGTGAACATACTCTCCGTCGCACAGCCAATACTCGCCCAATTTTTGACGTTCGTTCTCGCGGTAGATGGCGGTTTGTTTGTCATCGCGGCCAGCGAAGAATTCGATCTTGTCGACTCGGAAAAGCCCTTTGTCAGGTTGCATGAAGCGAATCGCTCCTTCACCTTTGGCAGCAGCATCGTTGCCGGTGTTCTGTGCGGGATCATAAATCCATCGTCTGAAATTGCATTGATAACGTTGAATCTTGGCGGTGTTGGTTTCCCAGATAGTGAGCACTTTGTCGAGGTAGTCTTGCTGCGGCGCGTTGAGCGGCTCGAATGGCATCTTCGCCAGCTGAGCGGCCATGGCGGCTTGTTGCGCGGCGAGTTGCTGTTCGAGTGCGGCGCGGTCGATGGGTGAATTGCCTTGCAGCGGATTGACAGGGGCACTGCCGGGTCCACCGCTTGCTGCGCTGTTCGCCGACGCAGTTCGCTGCACAGGTTGCTGGAACGCGGGCTGTTGCATGCCAGGTTGCTGCTGAGCGAACTGTTGCTGCTGAGGAGGTTGCTGCTGGGGAGGTTGCTGTGCTGGCTGTCCTGGGCGAATGCTTCCGGACTGCGGATTGCCGGACTGCGGATTGTTGTATTGCGGATTGCTGTATTGCGGATTGCTGTACAGCGCGTTGTTATTTTGGGAATTGCCGTATTGCGGATTGCCAGGGGGTTGCTGCGCAACGGCGGCAACGGAGACAACTGAGCAGACAACAAATGGTATTGCGAAGTGGCGTAGCATCGGCATCTTCCCTGACGCGGTTTTTGGAAAGTGAAATTTGGAACAAGCCTCCAAGCAAGTCCCACATTCAAGTTCAAGCGTACCGGTGGACACAAGTTCCGATTCGGTTCTGCTTTGGCTTGTTCACCAGATCATCAGCTATGGCGCGTGGCCACGTCGATCAGCCTCGGATAGTAGCAGCACGAGCGTGCATCCCCTAGAGCGATTCGTGTTAATTACAGCCGGGATTTGCTAGCGAACATGCGGCACGCGGTTGCCATTTACTGTTCACAATCAGTTGCTTCTGTCCGCCGACTTATTATGTCTAGCATGTCTAGCGGTCCGAGCCGCGCGGACAACGGAGGTGCAGGATCGATCAGCTAAGTTGGTCGCAAGCTAACGTTGTGACGTTTTTTTACCTACAAGGACTGGTGTTCAGCAATATTCTGAAGCACACGATAATCGCTACCACCGTTAAAACTTAAAGGGATCCGTGCGATTGCTAGCAGTTAGTGAAGGGGTAAGGCAACGGGGAGCTTGAACGCGTGCTACTTTTCCACGAGGGCCCATTGTGGGCTATGCCATGGAACTACGTTTTTGATTTGCCTGGATCGCCGCAATGCCTGACTCGAGATCATCGTTGAATCCTGCGATGCAGTTCTTCTCCACGACGCTCAAGTGGAGTTGGTTATGGATCGGCACAGCGGTGCTATTTGGCTTGATTGGATTCGGCTACATCAAATGGCTAAAGAAAGACGTGTGGGTTGCCTCGCAGGGGTTGATGGTACGCGATGAAGCGAACGGAGCGGTGATGCGTTTAGGTCGCTTTCAAAGTCAAGTTGACATGAAAGCTGCTCAAGAGACGATCATCGAATTATCGCGCAACCCGCAAGTGATTTATCATGCGCTGCTCAAGGTTGGCCCTGAACCTTCATTTCTTGGCAGTTCGACGGCGGAGAATTGGCCAGCGGCAAAAGATGTGGAGCTCGCTACTAAGAAGATCGAAGTCCGGGCACCTCGCGGTGCAGAACTGGGCACGACAGAAGTCATCTACCTTGATACTAAACACAGTTCACGCGCCCGAGCTTACGAGCTCAACGTTGCCATCTGCGATTCACTCGTTGAGCGTTTGCAAGAAGTTCGACGCTTGCGAGCCGACGGAGTGTTGGCTGAGCTAACTACAGCTCGCGCGGTGGCAAAAGGGGAACTGGTCGTAGTGACCGATAAACTTCAAGCCATCGAGCGGCAAGCAGGCGAAGATCTCAGTGATTTGCGAGGGATGACGGATGCGGGTTCGAGTACCAATTCTGCGTGTCTGCAACTTGATAGTGTCAAATCCGAATTGCGTCAGGCAGAATCGCAACTTCAACAGATGCAGTTGGATCTCGAGCT
>JANPLP010000051.1:0-2407 GCA_031426595.1 Planctomycetia bacterium
ACGATTTGAATTTGCGGGTTGCATCGGTTCGGTTCCGGACCCGGCGCGGTTATGACATTCTTCAAGATCTTGACCAACGCATCGAAGCGACCAAAGAAGCCATGCGACTCGCCTATTCACTAGGCTGCAATGTGGTGGTAAATCAGATCGGTATGGTGCCGGAAGAGGTGGAACATCCGTCCTATTCGCAACTACAAATTTGCTTGACGGATTTAGCGCGTTATGGCCAACATATCGGGGCTATGCTGGCGGCGGAAACCGGCTCCGAGCCGGGTGAACGTCTGGCGGCGCTCATTGACAGCACTGCAGAAAAAACGATCGGAATCGCGTTTAATCCTGCCAATCTCATCGCTAATAATTTTTCATCTGAAGATTCATTGATTGCCTGCGCGCCTCATGTGCTTTTGGTCCACGCGCGTGATGCGGTGCGAGATTTGGCGCGTGGCCGGGGCATTGACGTGCCCCTGGGACGCGGTTCAGCCGAATTTCCAACCATCTGTGCGCATCTTGAGCAGCGACATTACAACGGTTGGTTCGTCATTGATCGCGATCCCGCTCCTACCGCCATCCAAGAAATCGGCTATGCAGTAGCCTTCCTCAAGGAACTTTAAAAGTACCATGTTGCGATGGGATCTACTCTTAGTCTGGTGCAGTTGCTGGTTCTTCTCCTGTTGCTTGGTAGCGGATGAACCAATCACTTCGCGATACAACGAACCGTATCCGCAAGCGAGTTCTAAGAAGGGGCTACAGGTCGAGCTGGTCGGCGACGCACTTGAACTGGGAATTAAACACGCTGGGCTGAATCTCGATTTGTGCCGGGCCATTGATCTCTCGGGTGGTCAAGACAGTTTCACTTGGGAGATGGATGGCCGCACGTATCACTTTAAGAGGAGATTTATCGAAAGTAAGGATCGAGAAATCAAGGCCCTTTCGGATCACGGCGTGCAAGTCAACTTGATATTGCTCGCGTATCTCACTGGTGACGCAGCCATCGATAAGGTGCTCATCCATCCCGACTGCCACGCTCAGGCCCCAAATCGGCTCGGCGCTTTTAACAATCGGTCCGAAGAAGGTAAGCAGTGGTTGCGCGCGACGCTCGAATTTCTGGCGGAACGTTGGGCGCGACCGGATCGGTCTCATGGAAGAGTTGTGGGTTGGATAGTTGGCAACGAAGTCAACTCGCATTGGTGGTGGTCGAACATGGGGGAAGTCAGCATGCAGCAATTCGCAGACGATTACCATGACGTCGTTCGCTTGATGCATTCCGCCGTGCGATCTCAAGCATCGTGGTCGCGTGTGTACATTTCGCTAGAGCATCACTGGAACATGCGTTATCCTCCGGCCACTGCGAAGCAAGCCTTCGCGGCTCGCGAGTTCTTAGATTACTTTGCGGCGAAGGTCCGCGCGGCGGGTGATTTCGACTGGCACGTAGCATTCCATCCTTATCCCGAGAACTTGTTCGAGCCAGCATTTTGGAATGACAAGTCCGCAACATCAAGCGCTGACACACCTCGAGTGACTTTTAAGAACCTAGAGGTACTTACTAGTTACCTTGATCGCCCCAATTTGCTGTTTGAAGGGAAATCACGTCGCATCATCTTCAGCGAGCAAGGATTTCATACACCCGACGGCGCACAAGGTGAAACGCTTCAAGCGGCCGCATATTGCTACGCTTACAAAAAGATCGAGCGATTGAGTGGTGTCGATGCGTTTATTCTTCACCGACATGTGGATCATCCGCATGAAGGTGGTTTGCGTCTGGGATTGCGAAAGTACACACCGGAGGCATCCGAGCCGCGCCCTAAAAAATTGATTTATAACTGCTTCAAACTCGCGGATACCGATGCGTGGTCTTCCGCATTTGAGTTCGCGCTTCCCATTGTCGGTTTGAAGTCATGGGAAGATAACTGAACCATCATTTCAAGCAGCGCTCGCAAGACGCTAATAGCAAGCAACTCGGCGGTGCCTTGGGTGAACCACACAGCCGTTAGATGCCATCGCTTGCTCCCAGGTTGCCGGGGATTCGTAGGGGAGCGAGACCGCGGTGCTACGCAGGCCTGCGTGAAACGGGTATGCTATGAACTTGTTCAGTTCAGCGATTTAGTGAGGAAGATTATGAGCGACGCAAAAGTGCGCGGTTTCGTGCATGTGATTGAGGAAACGAAGACTTTTGGTCAAAAAGGTTTCCGCAAGCGCTTGGTGGTGCTTGAGCAAGATAACGGACGATTTGCAAACTACATTCCCGTTGAGTTCGTACAGGACGCCTGCGATCAAGCGAACAGTTTGAAGATCGGCGACGAGATAGAAGTGAACTATCGATTGAGTGGTCGTAAGTGGCAGAAGGATCCGAGTGCTGAAGTAAAGTACTTCCTCAGTTGCGAGGCTACTTCGTTCCGATCGCTGAGCG
>JANPLP010000052.1:0-7892 GCA_031426595.1 Planctomycetia bacterium
TGATTTAGCTGGCGGATCAGTGTACGCGCTTCGGTCGCGTCCGCCAACCCAGCCAATTTTGCCAACTTTCTACTACTTACCGCTGCACGCGATAGAAATAGTACCGCTTCAATTCGCCGCTGCTTGTCCTCTTGATTTAACTCGGCCTCTTTTTCCTTCGGCACAATCGCTGCCGACGTGCGAGTTGCGGACGAACAGTGTATAAAAATCCAGTACTTCGTGCGACCCAAGCCAGTCGAGCTCAGTACTTTCTGCGAGCTTCTCGCGCTATGATTATTCAACACTTGCTCCTTACCGCCGACATTCCTTCAAAGACATCCCTTAACCAAGATCTTCTGCACAGGCATCCCAAATTCAGGCATCCCCAATTCCAACATCCCCAATTCCAACATCCTTGTTCGTCAGCTACCCGCGATACTATCAATCCGCGAATGCGTTTGCATTGTATAGCACGCTTTGCCTGATAGGACACTAACGATTTGACCCTTAAAATGTCCGCGACCGCCAATACCAGCAAAACTACTGAAACCAGCACCTCGCGATTGCGACCATGGATGCTGCCGGTCGCCTTCGTGGGCGTTGGCCTGTTGATCGCACTCACCTTTGGATACCTGCAATCCACGGTCGTTAAGGGGATCGAATTTGATACTAAATCCTGGACCACACGCAGTTTTTGGTACCGTCGGGATCCGTTCAGCGGCTCGCAATTGACTGGCATTCTGCGCGAACCGCCTGCCGGGCTGAACATCGGCGTCGCCAACTTTCCAAATTCTTACTTTAATGCCGCCAGCTCCGTTCCCGCGCGCTGGGATTTGGTGGAACTGCGAAGTGGAGCCGCTGTTACCGAGGGCCCTGCAAATGTGCTCTATAGTTACTTTGAGGCCTATTCCGCGGAAACGCTGTGGACGAACTGGAGTTCCAAGAACGCGCTGAAGGCCAACGAACTTTGGTCCGCTGCTCGAGATCTTGTTGACCTCGAGTTATATCACGAACTTCCCAAAATCATGGAGCTCGCTAAGGTAGATTCCACGGACGAAGAGTTCAAGTCGCTGATCGGAACGCGCATGCGAGCTATCCTTACCGCCTATTGTGAAGAGCTCGAAAAGTCTCAAACTGAAAAGCTCGAGACTGAAGAGTCCCAGACTTCCGAGTCGCTAAGCTTCGCTCAATCGGCTCTCAAACGATATTCCGCAGCCGACGAAAAGTCCTCCAAAAAGTGATCGCTTCCACTCCTCCAAAATATACTGCGAGAGCGCGGCAACTGCCTCGACTTTGCAGTCCCTTCTGAACTCCGAGACTCATTTTGGTGGACACTCTGTATTTTGATAACAATGCGACGACATCGATCGATCCGGCTGTCGTTCAGCGGATGCAGGAGTTGTACGCTCGAAATCTTGCGAATGCGGCTAGTCAACATCGCTCCGGACGCGCTGCACTGCGGGTTCTCGAGCAAGCCAAAACGGATCTCTTAAAACTTGTCGACGCGCCATGTGAGGGGATGGACTCTGCCCAAGTTATCCTCACCAGCGGCGGTACCGAGGCGAATAATCTCGCCATCGCGGGCCTTCAGCGAACTAGCGACGATCAAGCTGACGACAACCAAAATCCGCTCGCTGTGCGGCTTGAGCCAACGGTGATTAGCGGCATCGAACATCCGAGCATTCTCGAAGCTGCTGCGGAATGGTCGCCTAAAGTGCGAGTGCTGCCAGTCGATACGACTGGCCAAGTGCGTTTAGATGTGCTGGAGGCCTGGTTGGCGGCCAGCGCTGCCGCAAACAATCGAGTCGGCTTGGTGAGCGTCATGTTGGGTAACAACGAAACCGGCGTCCTACAAAATCTGACTGATATTTGCGAGCTGTGTCATCGCTACCAGGCCATCGTGCACAGTGACATCGTTCAAGCCGTTGGGAAAATACCTTTCTCCATGCGTGATTCGGGAGTGGATGCCGTCACTCTGACCGCTCACAAACTTCATGGGCCTGCCGGCATTGGAGCTCTCGTAGTACGGCATGGTCTGTCAATTCAGCCTATGCTGTTTGGTGGTGGTCAGCAATTGGCGATCCGTCCCGGTACCGAACCGGTTGTTCTCGCCGATGCGATGGCTTACGCCCTGAAAACGACGCTCGACGCTCAGTCACATGGTGTCTACGAACGCTTAGCTCAAATTCGCAACACTTTTGAATGCGAGCTTACGCGCCAGTTGCCGGATATCGAAGTGATCTCCCGGAACGCAAGCCGCTTACCTCATACTGCAAACATCTCCTTCCATGGCGTCGATCGGCAAGCCCTACTCATGGCGCTAGATTTAGCCGGCGTGGCTTGTAGCACAGGCTCCGCTTGTGCCAGCGGCAGTGGCAGACCGTCCCATGTGCTTCAAGCGATGCAACTTCCAAAAGCGACCGTTGAGTCCGCTATTCGCTTTAGCTTTTCTCGCTTTACCGAGGCGCTAGAAGTCGAAGAAGGGGTCGCAAGGATTGTCCGCACGATTCGCAAGCTGCGAGGCCGATAACCGAAAATCCCTAGTCTAGGATTTTGTTCCCTGTCTCCGTTGGTTCGTCTGGCTGGGGTACGCCAGTCGACTCCGCGGGAATCCCGGAGTTCGGAAGTCTCTAAAACTACGCCTGATTTTTACTCACCCGTGACCGTCCGGCACATTAGAATAGGTATCAAAGTAATGATTCTATCAGGAATCGTTAACTTAGATTTTTTCTAAACTGTATGTCCCCTAAGATCGCCGTCTGTGGCAACTTCCTCTGACACGATTAAATTTATCCCGCTCGAGCAGCCCGCTACCGTTCGTCGTTTGCAGAACACGGCTGACGAGCGTGGTTGGATATTGCCCAGTTACTGTGTCGGCCCCGAAAATCGCCAACTCGATTTCCTTTTCGACGAGCCGCAGGTCCGGCAGCTGGGTGAACTTTCGCCTATTTTGTTGTTTGGAAACAAAGCGGTGGGTAAAACCTGCCTCGCAGTTACTTTAGCCGTTCAGTGGGCGCGACTCTTCAATGCTCGACCGTTGCACTTCACTACCGGTGAGGGATTTTGTCGAGACTACGAGGCGGCTATCGAAATAGACGACATCGAACACTTTCGCAATCGCCATCGCCGCTGCAAGCTGCTGGTCATTGATGATCTTGATTTTGTGTTCAGCAAAGGGGCTGCTCAAGAAGAACTCATGGCGACACTCGATGCGCTCACAGCGGAACGCCACCCAGTTATCGTTTCTCTTTCACGCTTGCCGAGCCCCGAATCTGGCGTGCTTCCGGCGCTCTCGAGCCGCTTGGTGCGTGGTTACTCGATCGAACTGAGTTCACCCAGTCCCGTGACGGCGGACGAAATTTTGCGAGCTCTCGTCAAGCGCATCGATCCTGAGCTGCCTGTTAGCGACTTGATCAAATTCTGCCGGATTCAACCTGCACCACTTAACGCTATCGACCTCGACACATTTGTAAATCTCGCTAGCCAACATCGAAAAATAAGTGGTTCCGTCGATCGAAACGTTCTCGGCAGCATCGCTAGCCAAGTGTCGACTGGGACGGTTCCTTCCGTTTCGTTGATCGCTAAAGCGGTCGCCCGACGACTCGCTGTCAAACTAACCGACATGCGCGGATCGACTCGTCAGTCGAAAGTGGTTCGCGCTCGAGCGCTCGCCATTCTACTTTCACGCCGGCTAACAACACTCAGTTTGCAAGACATTGGTGCTTACTTTGGCGGTCGCGACCACTCAACTGTGCTACACTCTTGCAGAAAAATCGACAAGCTTCTTGAATCCGATGCGGAACTAGCGGCCGCCAAGAACGACGTCGAAATTGAACTTCAAACCAGGAAAACGTCGTCCTTGTAGGAATCTATCATGAAATCAAAGTGGCTGCTGGTGTGTTGTCTTGCTCTAACAGCGTTTGTGGTTTTTGTTGCTACTCGTATCGAGCTTCTCAATATTGAAGCCAACTACGTGCTGCCTCGACAACAGGGTCTTAATGAACCAGTGCTCGAGAAATGGGTAATACCGGAGCTCGACGATGTCATGGACCGACTCGACGAACAATTTTACGAACAGCGATTGAGTGTCCTGGGACTTAGCGACGCTGATGAACCCGAGCAAGCGGTGGTTAAGTATGGACCACCTTACTCGCCGCAAGAAGAAAAGTTCATGAACAACGTCAAGAAACTGCACTCCTCACACAGCACCATTCTCTGGTGGGTCAAGTCTTTTGGACGCGCTCAGTACTTTTTAGCCCCTGCTGCGCTCATCTTTGCGGTATTCTGCGCCGTGTCGCTGAGCGGCTGGGTACCCAAATCCACCGCTGGTCTGTGTGCCGGTTTAAGCTCCGTGTCGATCCTGCTGATGCTGACGCGAAGCTACTGGCAAGCTATCGGCGTGTGATCTCAGCGTGTGATCTCACCGTGGATACTTGGGACTTGTGTTTTTCCCCAACACTTTCGGTAAAACGCGTCGCGGGTCTAGACCTGCTACGACCAACAGCCGACTGATGCCGGTCATGAGCTTATGCCACTCTGACAGCAATTCTGGGACCCCGAAGTTTCCAGCTTCGCTGTTGCCCAAGCCGCGTTCGCTTACCATCACTGTCGAACCCAAGTGCAGCAGCGCTTCCAGTACCAAGTGATCGTGCCTATCTTGCTCCGCCAATCCCGCATCTTCGTAAATCCACAGGTGCGTAGCCAATACCTCATCCATCAACCTAAGCGCTGCATGCTTAGCTGTTGGAGCCGTTACAACCAGATTCTGTGAACCGCAGACTACATAGAACTTTGACATCGAAGACCTTATCCTTGATCGCTAGTAAATCGTACTAAAGCTGCTTTGGCAGACTCTACCGAACGGGTGCTCCCCCGACAGTTCTTATTTTCGCTACCCTTTTGACACGTTCGGTCACGCTCCAAGAAAATTTTTGTTCTTCGCTCAAGCCGACTCGATACCTGCTCGAACTGGTTACAAGTCGCTCGCTTGTCGCCTCTGAGTTGCTGTAAAGTCGGATTTCGCTCCCATCCAGGTCCACGATTTCAATTCCAGCCTGTTCAATCGAACCACCTTGTATTTGTGAACAAGTTGTTGATCTGTTGTTCAAGATCGTCAACGCTTTGGCTTGCCCTTTGGCTCGTTAAAACCGCATGTCAGCAAACCCGTTTTTACTGACACTTCACCAACCTCTAGCTACACTTGCCACGCTTTTTCTGCACAGTCAGTAAAGCGTCAGTTGCGCTACCTAAACCGTTGCGTCACCGCCTATTACATCCTTGCACCCCTTTGTGGAAAACGCTTTCCGTCGCTGCTCTTCCTACTACTACTGTAGATATATTTAAGGTGAAGAAGAAAGAACCAAAAGCGAAAGGCAACCAAGTGGCATTAGCAAACTTTGCTTTTGTTGCCAGGGGCGGGTTTTGCAAAGTTCGTTCAAGTAGTACAACAACACTCTTATAAAAATCAAAGTCCGGGTCTGTCGGAGCGTCGTTTATTATGAAAATCTCGTGCGATCGTGAAAAACTTGCTGCTGCTTTCCAGTTGGCGGGCAGCGTGGCTCAAGCGAGAAGCCCCAAAGAGATTCTTCAAAACATCAAAATCGATGCCACAGAGGAACGCGTAACGCTGATGGCTACCGATATGGAAACCGGTATCCGCATCGTAGTCGACGGTGTCGATGTTCAAGCTCCCGGCAAAGCACTGCTGCATGTAGGACGCGTCGGTATGATCCTTCGCGAAAGCAGCGATGATCTGTTGCTGTTCGAAACCGATGAGACCGCTACGGTAGTCAAAGGTCTCCACTCAGAGTTCAAATTACCTAGCGCTAACCCGGATGAGTATCCGAGCGTCACGTTATTCGAAGAAGAAGTCTATCACGAGATTCCCGCCCGGTTGTTCAAAGAATTGGTGAAGCGAACTAGCTTTGCCACCGATCCAGATAGCTCGCGCTTTGCATTGGGTGGCGTGCTGCTGGAAATGAACAATGAAGAAGTCTTGGCAGTCGGGACCGATGGTCGTCGCCTGGCTCGGATGCAAGGCAGCGGCAAGAGCATCGGCGGGCATCAGACTTCCGGTAATACAACGATTATCCCAACGCGTTCACTCAGCCTCATGGAGCGTTCCATTGGCGATAAGGAAGAAGTGGTTCACATAGCGGCTCGGCAAAACGACGTGCTGCTGCGTACCAGTCGCTGCACGATCTATTCGCGCTTGGTCGAAGGACGCTATCCAAATTGGCGCCAAGTCATCCCGTCACGCACGGAGTCGGTAGCCATCGATTTGTCAGTAGGTCCATTTTTTAACGTCATTCGTCAAGCCGCCATTGTCGCCGATCAAGAAACACGTGGGCTCGATTTTGAATTCGGTGACGGAACATTGTTGTTGACAGCGAAAACGGCTGACCTGGGGCAAAGCCGTGTCGAACTGCCTATCGGTTACACAGGCGAACCGATCCGGTTGAAACTAGACTATCGCTTCGTAAGCGACTTCCTAAAAGTGCTGGAACCAGAATCCAAATTCAAAATGGATGTCGTATCAGCGACCCAACCCGCTCTGATGACCACCGACGATGGCTACGCTTATGTCATCATGCCTATGGCTCTGGATTAAGTCGGTCAAGCCATTAACCAGTACGGCATACCCGCACGGTGAAAAAAGTTTGAGGCGATAGCTCGGCCCACGCTGAGAAGCTAACTTTAGCCAAGCCGCTGTAAGCAGCCGTTTTTCATCTACTCGCAAAGCAGCTTGAAAAAGTAACCGCCGGGTAGCTCCCAAAAGCCAAAGTGTCCGAATCCAAGGTTATACAACCCATGGCCGAAAACGAATCAGTGACTCCAAAAAAACAAGTTGACAACGATTCCCAGTATTACGACACATGTAACCGCCATGACGTCTGTCCGGTGTGCAGTGGACCAACTTTTGAAATTCGCGGCAAACTGCACTGCAGCCGCTGCCATGCTATCTGCGAGACTTGCTGCGAAGGCGGCCGGCAATAACATACGGACTTAACCGTCATTACAAATAGTTACATCTAGATACGACTAGATTCAACCGAGGAGCGAGCCGAAATGAGCGTCACCGCGTTCATGGAAAAACATTACCGTCACTACAACGCTCGCGAAACATTGGCTGCTGCTCGATCTTATAAAAAGTTTGTAGAAGACGGTGGCAAAATGCTAGTGTCGATGGCTGGGGCAATGAGCACAGCTCAAATCGGTGTCTCGCTAGCTGAAATGATCCGCCAAGACAAAGTCCATGCTATTAGTTGCACCGCAGCCAACCTGGAGGAAGATCTTTTCAATCTGTTCGCCCATAACGAATACAAAGTCATCAAGGACTGGCGTGCTCTCAGCGTTCAAGACGAAGTCGATCTGCGCGACTCAGGTTTCAATCGCGTCACGGATACCTGTATCCCTGAAACAGTCATGATGCATATGCAAGAGCGGCTGACAAAGTACTGGGTAGAACAAGCCGAAAAGGGCGAAGGGAAGTTTCCTTACGAATACTTTTTCAAAGTGCTCGAAGAGGAAGACCTTAAACAGCACTACCAAATCCCCATCGAAGATTGCTGGGTGTACGCAGCTAAACAAAAGGGGATCCCGATTGTTTCACCCGGATCTGAAGATAGCACATTGGGCAACATGTTCACCGCCCGCGTCATGGATGGCACTGTCAAATCACACTCCGCACTCAAGAGCGGTACCGAACAATTGCAGATGCTAACCGAGTGGTATCGACGCGAAAGCCAAGCGTCACCGATAGGCTTCTTCCAAATTGGCGGCGGTATCGCAGGTGACTTTGCCTTGGCGGATCTTTTCAGCTAGCGAGACTCCGATTTGAGCTGTGCTCTTTGCCCCAGCCATCGACACTAGGATTTTGACTCCGTCTTCTTCAAACTTTTTATAAGATCGAG
>JANPLP010000053.1:0-1303 GCA_031426595.1 Planctomycetia bacterium
AGAGGGTGTTCTTACCTGTGATCGCCTTTTCCCCTAAGTGCCAGCCATGATCTCCCCAAACCACCACAATGGTATTATCGGCTTGCCCTGATTCGTCCAACGCCGCGAGCAGACGACCGATCTGAGCATCGACAAAGCTAGTCGACGCGAGATAGCTTCGAACAAGATTGCGCCATTGGTTATTTTCCTTGACCCATTTCAATCGCGGCTCAGGGAGTTCCCAATGGATATACCACGAGAAACGCGGCGTATCGTCTCGATCGTTCTCAAGGATCTTGGGAAGCACGCTATCGTCGTCAGGATAAAGATCAAACCATTTTTGCGTTGCATAGCACGGTACGTGCGGCAGGAAGAAGCCGGCTGCGATGAAGAATGGCTTATCTTTCGAAGCCGATTTGATTTGTTCGACTGTCCATGACGCGACTTGGTAATCACCCTTCTGAGTGTCGTCGTTATCGGGAGGCCAAACTCCCCAATCCATCAAGGGATGGTTTCCCATCGAGGTGGCAGGAATCAGCTTTTGCGGAGGTTTGGCCCCGACGCCGCCATGGGGAGCAGTGACTTGGAATTCGGGCACCGGCTTCGGTTCGTTCCCCTCTAAAGCCTTCTTACCCTTGGCTCTAACACCGCCCCCGCCAGTTCCGCCGTGATAAATTTTTCCTGTCGCCGCCGTTAAATAACCGTGGTTTGCAAAGTGCTGTGGTAACGCAACGCGATCGCTCCATTGCGGCAATGTTCGAAACCAAGGCGACAGACCATAAATACCTGTCGTCGTTGGTCGTAGCCCAAGCAGCAGACTCGTGCGGGAGGGATTGCAGAGAGGTGCGTTGCAGTGCGCGTTGAGAAAAGTCGTGCCGCGTGCCGCGAGTTTATCCAAGTGCGGGGTCTTTGCCATCGGATGGCCGCCCATATGGCCAATCCAGCTGTTTTGATCATCGATCGCAATGAACAAAATATTCGGACGTTCGGCTGTGATACCGTAGGTCCCTAATACAATAAACCAAACCAATGCCGATGAAATGATGGCGAATAATGGTTGCATTTTATTTTCCAGAGGTTTTGATCCGCAAGTGATTTTTAAAGTAAATGCCTATTTGTCCTTCGAGTTATCAAAGCCAGGTTCTCGAAGACCATTTGAAATGGGTCAAGTTCTCCAATGCTTCCTTCACGAAGGATGGCAAAGGCTTCTTCTACAGCCGCTACGATGAGCCGACCAATTCCGCCGCGAATCTCCGCTCCGTCAATTATTTCCAAAAGCTCTACTACCACCAAATCGGGCAGCCCCAGAAAGACGACCTGCTCG
>JANPLP010000054.1:0-3176 GCA_031426595.1 Planctomycetia bacterium
GGGCGTGTTTTTGAGCGACATTAGCCACGCCCTTCGCAAAGCCTCAGGGCGTGCCACCCTAAAATTAAATCTGGACGAAGCACTAGTCGACATGGGCGAATACCACCCAGATCTGTATAACGGCTCAAGATCTGCTAGCGATTTCTGCTTGGATTCGGATTTCATCCGGCTCCTCCGCGGACCAAACACGAAACCAGAATTCGACAAACTACCACAGGATATGAATATGGCCGACGCCAAGTTGGCAGCCACCATGGCGCATCCAATCACCAGCGGCGTTTCGTTTCAACAGTGTATCAACCCACTTTGCGGGTATACGCTGGACGTCGGCCAAGTCAAAACAGCCTGCGATCGATGCGGCGATTTGCTGGACGTCTGCTACGACTGGTCACGCATTAATGTGCCCAAGCGACTATCCGATTTCGAGCACATGTGGACGCAACGGCATAATCCGCTGCGTTTCAGCGGCGTGTGGCGCTTCCACGAATTAATTCAGTTCGTTCCAGCCGACAAAGTGGTCACAGTCGGCGAAGGCCAAACCCTGCTCCAACAAGCTAACAAAGTCGGCCAATACGTCGGCATGAATCCCGGCCAACTGTATCTGCAATATGAAGGTATGAATCCTTCCGGCAGCTTCAAAGACAACGGCATGTGCGCTGCCTTCACCCACGCCCGCTTAACCGGCGCGAAACGAGCCGCCTGCGCGTCGACCGGCAACACCTCCGCTTCGCTCGCCATGTACTGCTCCGTAACCAGCCTCATGAAAGCGGTCATCTTCATCGGCAGCGGCAAGATCTCCTTCGGCAAGCTTTCCCAAGCCCTCGAATACGGCGCGCTCACAGTCCAAATCGCAGGCGACTTCGACGATGCCATGCTGCGCGTCAAAGAAGTCTCCAAAGACCTCGGCATCTATCTCGTCAACAGCATCAATCCATTCCGTCTCGAAGGCCAGAAGTCCGTGATGTTCCGCGTCCTCGAAGCCCTGCGTTGGGAATCGCCGGACTGGATCGTCGTGCCCGGCGGCAACCTCGGCAACTCAAGCGCCTTTGGCAAAGCCTTCATCGAACTCCACCAACTGGGCTTGATCGACCGCATTCCGCGCTTGGCAGTGATCAATGCCGCCGGCGCCGACACCCTCCATCAACTGTACGAACGCCGCGGTCTGCGCTGGAACGAAGGCAAAGCTGACAACGGCATCACCTGCGATTACTACAACGAACTCGACGCTCGCAAAGCCAAAGCCGACACGATCGCTAGCGCTATCGAGATCAATCGACCTGTGAATTTGAAGAAGTGCCTGCGCGCGCTCGACTTCATGGACGGCGTCGTTCGCAAAGTGTCTGACCAAGAGATCCTCGACGCCAAAGCCCAAGTCGGCGCAGGTGGCATCGGTTGCGAACCCGCCAGCGCAGCAAGCGTAGCCGGTGCCAAACTACTGCGCGAAGAAGGAGTGATCGCTCCCTCCGATCGCGTCGTCTGCATTTTGACGGGTCACCAACTTAAGGATTCCGACGTCACCGTCGCTTACAACAGCACCGATCAAGAAGAGTTCAACGAAGTGCTCGGCAGCCGCGGCGTCAGTCGCGCCTCCTTCGCCAACCGCGCCGTAGCCGTCCCCAACGAACTCGACGCCATCATCCGCGCAATTCAGCTCTACAGTTAAACGCTCCCGTAGCCAACGCCAGCCCCCGCCTGACTCCCCTGGCCCGACAAGCCCTAAGTCATCCTCAGCCACGCAATCACCTGCAGCCAGGGACGCCCGCGCTCCCAGGAAGGCCTGGGCAAATTATGACTTCACGTTATTCTAAACGTGCGAAAATAGTGGGTTCAAAGCAGTGCGATAGTTCGGAGCGACAAAATGGCGGCGATTCGGTTGGCAATTCATGGTGCAGCGGGCCGGATGGGCAAGCGACTGGTGGCTCTGGGCAGCCAAGACTCAAGCCTCAACGTCGTCGCAGCGATCGAACATGCCGCTAGCCCAGCACTTGGCCAAGACGCTGGCCTCTCAGCCGGTGTGGCCGCGCTCGGAGTTCCCCTGTCCGCCAACTGGCCTGACGGAATCCAATCCGCCATCGATTTTTCGTCGCCCGAAGGCTGCATGGCTGCACTGAAGCATTGCACCGCCTCCGGCATCCCGCTCGTCGTCGCCACCACAGGGCTCACACCTGAGCAGATCGAACAAGTCAAAGCGGCCGGAAGCAAAATTCCAGTTTGCTGGGCGCCGAACATGTCGCTAGCCGTTAACCTGACCATGCGTCTCGTTCAACAAGCTGCGAAGGCGCTGAAGAACGTACCTCAAGGTGTCGATGTCGAGATCATCGAACGCCATCATCGCTACAAAGAAGATTCACCAAGCGGCACGGCCCTCAAGTTCGGTGATCTTGTCGCTCAAGAAATGGGACTGACCGAACACGTTCACGGACGCGAAGGCCAATGCGGCGCGCGAACCAAAAATGAAATCGGCTACCACGCGGTTCGCACCGGCGATGATCCCGGCCAACACACGATCATCTTCGGGATGCTCGGCGAAACGATTGAACTGCGAGTCGCCGCTTCGAATCGTGATTGCTACGCTCAAGGCGCTCTGGCGGCCGCCAAGTTCTTAGTCGGCAAGCCCGTGGGTCTGTATTCCATGTTCGATGTGCTTGGCTTAGATTAACGGGCTGCTCGACAATGGCCAAGTGCGATGAAGGATATCTTTGTGAAGTCTGCGGCGGCGATGTCGCCGATCTCAGCGACAGCGCGCTTTACTTGCAGTACGTCATCGGTTGGATCGATCCTGAAACGCTCCACACGCGTCGCGAATCTCATCTGCGATGCCAACCCAATCTCGCCCAGTTCATTGACGACCCACGGTTTGCTCCAGCCATGACCCTCGAAGGTCCCTTTGACCGCCGCCAAATGGATCCTAGCTTCGCTGCCGAACGCGCCGAACTGGTAACTCGCGGTTATCGCCGTCTGTGGGAACTCCAGACCAAACGACGCGACCTAACCGTCATCGACTACCCACTCCCCGAAGCCAAAGCGAAGTGGCGATAAATACAGAATCGCAAAATAAGGATCGCAAAAAAATTAAACTGCAAAAATGGTGCCTCAATTTTTTTCTCAACATAGTTTTGGCATACACATGTCGTCTGGGCGAAATTTAAAACAAACGAAGCAAAGTAAAACACAAC
>JANPLP010000055.1:0-3755 GCA_031426595.1 Planctomycetia bacterium
GCGTGATCAACAACCGCATTAAAGACATGGAAGAACTAGTCGGATTCGGCCTCAATCGTTTCTTCGAACTGTTCCAAGCTGGTCGCGAGAGCGGATGGCGTGAAGCACGGCGCTAACCGCCCTCCCCTGCCACTCTCAGAGGAACACTCATGGCCGAAAAGCGACGCCTAAGCAAAAAGCGGGAATTCGATGGTGAATTCGACATCACACCGATGATCGATGTCGTTCTGCTACTGCTAATTTTCTTTATCGTTACTGCACGCATGGAACCCACCATCGTCGCTGAACTCCCCAAAGCGAAAAATGGGGACGTTGCCGCCGGTGAAGAAGGCGTAGTCATCAACGTCAAACAATCGGCTCAAGGTATTGCCGAAGTGATCCGCGCCAACAACGTGGCCTTCTCCGCGGATCCGGAATTGATGGCGAGCGAGATTGCCGAATATGTGCGTAACGGGATCGAAAATGAACAGCGTAAATTTGTGCTGATCCGCGGCGAACCTAGCGTCAAGACTCGCGATATGACTCGAGTCCGCGTTGCCGCCTCGGAAGGTCTGGGCGAAGATCAACAAATCTTGATCGCCGTTCAGCAATAGTCCTCCGCACCCATACTACTAGCTGTTTCAGCAAAGCAGTTTCAAAAAACATGAGCGTTAAAGTTAAATGCACAAGTTGCGAAGCAACGTTTTCGGTACACGAAAGAGTACTCGGAAATAGCATCGCATGCCCTCGCTGCAACTTCAAATTAACGCTGCCAACCGCCGACGAATTCTCGCGATTTCAACAATCGCTGGCCGAAAAAGCCAAGCTTGCCGAGAAGAAGAAACGCGATGCCGCCAAGCGACTTAAACTGAACACACCGCCGGTCACCACCGTCGAATTGGCTCCGGAAATCAAAGCACCTCCCGTTCGCCGAAGACCAAAACGCGAGCGAGGCCATGGCGGTCACGAAGAGGCCTGGGACATCACTCCCATGGTCGACGTCGTATTCCTGCTACTGATTTTCTTTATGCTCACAGCCTCATTCAGTATTCAGAAAGTCATTCGAACGGGACGCCAACAGAGCGACAAACCAAGCAGCAATGCTGTTACCGATGCAGATCCAGAAAACGCCGGCCCAGTCGTACAAGTCGACGAATTCAACGCCTACTCGCTCGTGTCAGCCGACGACCGCGAGGAACTCGCCAGCAAACAAGACCTAATCATCGCGCTCGTTCGATTGAAAGAAACTGCTGGTGACGGCGAAATGGAGACACTCACCGTTCAAGCCCACGAGGAAAGCACCCACGGAGCCGTAGTGGGCGCGCTCGATGCTGGCCGAGCCGCGAAGTTCAATCGCTTCAAAACAGTTATGGTCGAACAGTTTTAAAGCTGTTAAGCCCAGCATTCCCCCCGCGCCTCGCAACCAGTTACCCTACTGCGTTTTATCCTACTGAGCTACAAATTCGTAATCCGGCCGCAATCCCAAGTACCAATCCTTCCAATACTTGAACGCCGCCTTCTTCTGGTCCAAGGTCGGATTCTGCTTTAACGATCCAGCGGTCAGCTTTCTACTGAGCAAACGAAGACTTTCTTCCGCAATCATCGGGACAAGATCATTCGAATCGAGCAACGCGTAAATCAACTCGGGTGCTTGATCAAAGTCTTCACTGCGTCCAAGCAGTTTTGCAGCCAGTTGCCGCGACTTGTAATCGTTCGCAACCAACAACCGTGACAACCGCGCAACTTGCTCCTTACGCTCTTGCGGATCTTTGCTCAGCTTCAAATTCTCCGGCAACAACCCCACCTCTACATTGCCCGTACTCTCATTTTCCATCAGAGCCAATAAATTTTCGACGGACGTTTCCGCATCGTTTACGATCCGGTCCCCAATGCGCCGAACTGAAGAAACGTCATCCGGCAAACCATATCCACCCGCCAACAGCCCCTCGTTGATCTTGCCGATCGCCTTCTGCGTACTCCGGATCAAAAACAACATCGCAAAACAGGTACACACATCGTCGCCCGTGTAGTCAGCCTTCTTGGCTTGCGTCCAAGCCCCATTGGCTTCCTGAAGACTCGCCAACTCCGTCACACCTCTGTTGTACCAAGCCGGACTTTTATTCTGCTTTGCATCGCGAACTTCCAAAAAGCTCTCGTACCGCTCCTGCGAATAACGCCAGTAGTAATAGAAGAAGCCACTCGAAAACTCGACACGCGATTGATACTGAACGGCATCGTCAATGTTGCGGTCAATATCTTCTCTCTTTAATGTAAGCTCTCGTTTGCCATCAACCCGTTTCTTGAGCATATCGGTGCGTACGAAAGCGTCCGGAATTCCGTCTTCCTCATCATTACCCCGCTTCATCTGACGATAAAACCCAAGGATGTCCCCCGCTATCAAGATGGAACAAGAACCAGCGGTCGACAAGGACTTCGTAACCTGCGTCTGCTGAGTGCGGCCCGGGCCAGTCGGAATAACACCCTGATATCCCCAGCCACCAGTCGGATCTTGAGTCGCGACCAAGTATCGAATCGCCCCCTCAATCGTGGCTGGCGGCACATCCAAGCCCGCTTTATAAAGCGTCCACAGCGCCAGCATCGCATACTGAACCTGCGAAGTATCACCCGTTGGTTTGTCCAAATAGCCAAAACCGCCATGCGATTTTTGAACCGAGATAAACCAAGACAGGATCGTCTCCAGTTCACTGCGATAAGCGACCGGATCCGCCTCAGCCAACAACACCGCCGCCACACCGATCGAATAAACAATCGTCTCGCTATGCCGCGCCGAACGAAGCCCACGAGCCATCTGCAGCGCGGTCGCGATCCCCTCTTTTACTTCCGGCAACTCCGGGTCACCCGTGACTTTTAACAACGTGTAAGCTATCAAAGCCGCTTTTCCACCGTCGTAATCAGCGGACCGATCCGTCGATTTCATCAGAAAGCTAGCCCCACGATTCACCATCGCCTGCACTTTTTCATGCTCTGGCGTGTAATTCTGAGCCTGCGCGCTGCTCAGCGGTGTCAGCATTTGCACACATAGCAAACCGCCGAGCAGTAGACCACCATGCAGCTGCCACCGAGTCGAATTTGCCCACCAATGTGCCATCAGATTTCTCATAGATTCATCAAGTTTTTACGCACCCAGCGACCGGGAAGATCTTCTAACCGACTATCGTACATCATTGTCTGGCAACATACCAAATCCGCCGGCACATCCCACTCCGCTTCCCGTTACCCATTGTACTGAATCATACCCTTTCTATCGCATCAGGCACTCTCCCAGGCCAGTTGACACATCCGACGCGCACTCATAGCATTTGACCTAGCTGAAACCGTCGTCGGCAAGTCCGATTTCGTTTTCACGGCCAGGTAGCTCAGTTGGTAGAGCAACGGATTGAAAATCCGTGTGTCGCTGGTTCGATTCCAGTCCTGGCCACTCGAGCATTTTTCAAGCGATTCGTTGATAAAACGCATACCGGGAACGTATCCCGAGCGCTCATCTGTAGGCCGGAACAAGCAACGCGCCGTTCCGGCTTCTTGTTGTAACGCCCGGACCTCTCCACCCCCTCTATCTGTGGATGCGTAGTTTCTAAGAATCGATCCACAAGCTGGATCCTGGTGGCTAACACCAACCAGTCGGAATGTAGGCCGGAACAAGCAACGCGCAGTTCCGGCTTCTTGCTCTAATAGGCCAAGGATCCGAATGCCGGAACGGCGCGGAGCGTGTTCCGGCCTGCTGTCACCACCGCAACCAGTTGGAGAATGAGTCTTCC
>JANPLP010000056.1:0-5723 GCA_031426595.1 Planctomycetia bacterium
ATCCAAGAGTCGAGCGACTTCGAGATTGGATTTATGGGAGCGAGGATTTTCTCAAACGAGTCTTATCGCTAGCCGAAGGCAGTGATCCAGTGTCGCACCGACGCCGAGTCCGGCGTCTAAGTCCTATTTCCGTGGATGACATCCTGTCCGCAACCGCTGCGCAATTCCAGGTTACTCCCGACGAATACGTGGGTTTTCGCAGCTCTGCGGCCGGTCGCGAGATGGCAGCCTATCTGTGCCGTCGATATACCCGAGCGACGTTACGGGAACTATCTGAACGATTTGGCTTGAGCCATCCCGACAGTGCATCGGACCTTATTCGTCGCGGAGCGAAGCGACTCGAGCAATCAAAAGAAATGGTGATTCAATTAAAAGCTATTGAAGACAATCTCAACGTGAACCCCGAATCGCGAGTTTGACCCCGGCGAAAGCTGCCCCACATCAAGGCATCAGCACGACGCGCAGGCCGTGATTGGCGGGGCGGCCGTCGGGGGGCCAAGAGTCGCGGGCGCCCGATCGGCAATGCTTGGCTTCGAAGAACCAACCACTACCTCGACGACAGCGATGTTCGTCCATTGCGAAAACAAACGGGTCGGTCGCGTCCTCTAGTTTCTTGATATAAAAATCCGCACATAATTCGGATACGTTGCCATGCATGTCATAGAGCCCCCAAGGGTTCGGCTTCTTCTCTCCAACGGGATGAGATCGTTGGTCGGAATTATCTTCGAACCAACCGTACTCATTGAGAAGCGCCGGTTCATCTCCGAAGCTATAAGCAGATTCGGTTTGAGCTCGACACGCATACTCCCATTCCGCTTCCGTGGGCAAGCGATATCTTCGTCCGGCCTTACGTTCCTCGGGTAAATCGGTTAAGGCAAGACAAAACTTTTCGGCATCAGCCCAACACAAACTGTCGACCGGGAAGTTACTCGTGTCCTCAACGCCGGTCGCATCTTTTTGGAATCTACTTGGATTCTCGCCCATCACCTTAGTGTATTGAGCTTGAGTGACTTCATAGACTCCCAAATAGTAAGGCTTGGAGAGTCGCACCTCATGTTGCTGCTCGTCAGCATCGCGTTCCGGTTCCGTTTCAGGTGTCCCCATTGTAAAAGATCCCGAATGAACCAGCACGAACTTCATGCCGATACCATTCTCTACAGTTGCCGGCAATTCGGATTCCGGAATCGACCTCGAACACCCGGCCGAGAGGGTCATGAGCAACACGAGTAAACGGAGGTTCATTTTCGGGCTTTACCTTTCGCAGGATCTTGATCGAGATCAATTCAACGATGAAGTGCAAATCAACTTTGGGAGGAATTGGGGCTAGCCCCGATCATGCCACCTTCGCCGACTAGTTTCTTACCTTCAGTCCAGCGCTTGATCACTGCGGCGGGTGTGGCACTGGTGAAACGGGGAGTTGGATCGTGTGCCAGTGGCTTGCCAGTGTTCGAAGTAGGTGATTGTCTGCAAGAGTCGTTGTTCCAATGGGACTAGCGTTCGCTGCAGATCTACCGAACTAGCCGTGATCGTTACGAGGCTGGTTTGGCAAAATCTGCTCCGATGCGACAAAGTCGCACGACTATTGTAAGAACTCCTGAAGGCGAATCGACAAGCTGCGGGGCAGAAGGAATAAATTGATCAGTTTTCGGATTATTGAGCAAGGAGAGCTGGACGTACTTTAAGCGTACCAATCCATCGTAAAAAGCACTGAAAGGGCTTCGCCGGGGTCAGGCTCGGTTTTCGAGATTCTGTTTCTCTCGTCTCGCAAACGACGATTCAAAGTTGAATGGTAAAGGGAGCGACTCTCGCCACTGCAAGCCCCGCATCTGCATTCTGTACCACGTCTTTTGCACCGGCCACCAGAACGAAGGAATTGACTTTCGCTGTAGTCGTGATTTCGACCGATCGCAGAACGAGCGAGTGAAAAGCGTAGTCTACACAAATCCAAACTCGCACCGGTTGGGCACTCCAGAGCGCCGAACACTCCCCGCTTCTGTGTTCCCGTCAAAACACTGAATGCAGTCTGCTGCTTCGTCAACTGATGGAGGTTGCATCGAACGACTGCAGCTTACGAGCGGAGGAGGGCCCTTCGCGGATGTCAGTTTGACTGCGAGGAACGGTCGAATCCCGGCCTGACCAAGGTTGGCGTTCATGACTCAGGACGAACCGTCCTTAGTCAGCTGTTCTCAACCTTAAGTCCCAAATTACTCGCATCCGCCTACCCATTCGGGCTGACAAGACACATTCGCACGAGATGCTGGCTGGAGGCTGACGGATCTGCCTTGCGTTTCCAGTCGGCGAAAAACGACACGCTGGAGCGGAGTTCTTCTTCGGCCGGTATCATATAGCCTTGCAACGTGAGCGCTTGAGAGTTGGAACGCCGTCTAAAAAAGGGAGAGCCAGTGCGAGTTCTTTATTGTCTGGCGATTGCCATCGCGCTCGCACTAGGGTCCGCCGTGGAAGCACAGGTCAATACGCCACCTGTCCAGATCTTAATTCCCGGATTTGAAGTCTTCGAATTGCCGGTGCAGCTTCCGAATCTCAACAACCTGCGTTACCGAGAAAACGGTGGTTTGTATGCGCTCGGTTACAACGGCAACGTTTGGCTGCTCCATGATACTGATAGTGATGGTTTGGAAGACTCCAGTCAGATTTTCTTTGAGAACAAGGCCCACTTACGTGGTCCCATCGGTATGGCGGTCGTTCCTACCGGGCACGCATTGCTGCATCGCGAAGGCAGCTTGGTTCCCGATGCGCGAGGTGTCGTTGTGGCTTCCAAGGGCAAGGTCTCTGCGCTGCTGGATTTTGATGGCGACGACGTGGCTGAGGTGGAACGAGTCATCGCAACGGGCTGGAAGGAAATTCCTCCCAACGTCGACACGATCGGTGTAGCCATCCATCCGGTCGATGGCTCCATTTACTTTGGATTGGGAACAGCCGCGTACAATAATGCCTATCTGCTGGACAGTCAGGGCCAGGCAGCTTTCGATCTGGCGAGTGAGCGAGGAACGATCCAGCGGATTAAGCCAGACCTCTCAGGGCGCGAAACCGTATGTACGGGAGTGCGGTTTACAATCGGGATGCAGTTCAACACACAGGGAGAATTGTTCGCGACCGACCAGGAAGGCGCGACTTGGCTATCGAACGGCAATCCCTTCGACGAACTGCTTCATATCCGGCCGGGTAGACACTATGGCTTTCCCCCCCGACATCCACGCCATCTGCCCAGGGTTTTTGATGAGCCAAGTCTGTTCGACTATCGTCCTCAACACCAATCGACTTGTGGCCTGGCTCTAAATCTCGCTCGCCCGCACGTCGCCAAGACTTTCGGACCAGAGGCTTGGGTGGGAGATGCGTTCATCGCCGGTGAGTCGCGAGGCAAGCTATACCGCACGCAGATTGTGGAAACGAGCCAAGGTGAATATGTCGCGGCCAACCAAGTACTGGCCTGCCTGACGATGCTGCCTGTCGATTGCACGTTGACGCCCTCCGGTGGCCTGTTGCTCTGCTGCCACAGCGGCGGGCCCGATTGGGGCACCGGCCCGAGCGGGGAGGGAAAGCTATTCCTGATCAAAGAGCGTCCATCGGACATTCCGCGACCGGTTGCCGTTTGGCCTAGCAGCAGTCAAGAGGTACGCATCGCCTTTGATCGCCCACTCGATCCGGCTCTTCTGAAGGGAATAGCGGCGAACGTCGAAATCACTGCCGGACCCTACGTTGCCGCGGGTGACCGATGGGAAGTGCTGCGACCAGGATATGAGGTCGTAAAGCACCAGCAGGCGGCTTCGCGGCAAAAGGTCACCGTCTATTCCGCTGGCATAGCCGAGGATCGCCGCACACTGGTGCTGGCTACGGCACCTCAAACCCAAGCCGTCCAGTATTCGGTGCAACTGCCCGGAATGGGTCGCGAGCGCGAAGCCTCGCCCGCCGGCGCGCTGGCCCAAGAACCGGCCGTCGATGTCGCATACTCGCTCGCCGGTGTTCATGCCGCTTGGATCCCGGAAGCCGAAACGGGATCGAGTCAAACAGCGACTGAGTCGAGCTCTTGGACCGGGATTCTGCCCCATCTCGATTTCACCGCAAGTCGCGCTTTGTGGGCTGGCGTGGCAGACATTGAAGCCTTGGCTGAACGACTTTCGAAACCAGGCCGGCTGACCCTCAAGGCACGGCTCGACACCCAGGGGCTGTTTATCCCAGTTACGCAGCCGGGCTCGCAACTTGACTACGCGCCCGATGAAGATAGCTGGGTCACTCACCGCGAGCTTCGCCTCAGCAGTTCTCAGCCAATCCAGGCGCAGTTTGGCGATCGCCGCCACACATCCACTGAACGAAATGATGAGCACGTGCTGGACCTGGATCTGTCCAGCACCGCGGACGACCTTACTGATGTGGAGTTGATTTTCACGACGGGCACCGAGCGCCTCGAACTACATGCGGCGTGGGTCGTGCGATTCAAGGATGGCACAACGCGGTCCGGCCCGCTGCCGACCCATCGGCTGTTAGTTCCCTGGGCGATCAGGGAGGCGTCCCTCCTAGACGGGGCCACAGAACGAAAAATCCCAGAACTTGCAGACGCTAATTGGGGCCGAGGCCGCCATGTCTTTCGCAGTCAGGAGGCCGCCTGCGTCCGCTGCCATGTGGCTCACGGGGAGGGAGCAAACATTGGCCCCGACCTGTCAAATCTCGTGCATCGAGACTACGAGTCCGTTGTCCGCGATATCCGACATCCGAGTTTTGCCATCAATCCAGATTTCGTAACCTACACCGTGCTCAGCACAGGGGGCCAGGTTCTCACGGGTGTTTTGAGAAGCGAGGGAGAGTTCTTGCATATTGGACAAGCTGACGGCCAGACCCACGCAATCCACCGTGACGAAGTCGAGGAACTTCGGCCGTCGGCGGTTTCCATTATGCCCGATGGCGTCGCGGCAAGGCTGAGCGACTCGCAGTTTCGCGACCTGCTGGCCTATTTGATGCTGCCCCCGCCAAGGATGTCACACGATGCCAAAGAGCTAGCCCCGCCACTGCGGACGCGCGAGGCAGTCGCTGCCGTTCTGAGCGGAGCGAAAGAGCCCTCGGTTCCTTACAAATCGTTGAACCTGTTGCTCATCGCCGGCGCCAAGGACCACGGTCCCGGTGAGCATGACTATCCCGCGTGGCTGCACGTCTGGTCGCAACTACTAGCAGCCGCGGATGGTATTACCGTCGATACCGCCATGGAATGGCCTACCCTCGCGCAGCTCGAGAAGGCCGATACGATCGTTATCTATCAGAAAGGAAGATGGAACGAAGAGCGCGCGGCCGCGATCGACAAGCATTTGGCGAAAGGTGGCGGCTTGGTGCTGATTCACTGGGCCATTGAAGGAGGCGCCGAAGCCAACGATTTTTCACGACGGATCGGCCTAGCGTCGGACAGCACTCGCACCAAGTATCGTCATGGTTCGCTGGAAGTCGACTGGGCGACTGGAGTGAGTCATCCCATCGCCCGAAACCTATCGAAAATCGCACTGCATGATGAGAGCTACTGGAATCTCGTCGGCGACACCAAAACAAAGATACTGGCGACAGGAGGCTTAGAATCTGATACCGTCCGACCGCCGCTCTTTTGGACGATGGATCAAAATCGCGGACGGGTGTTTGTGTCAATTCCAGGGCACTACTCGTGGACATTTGACGACCCCATCTACCGCGCCGTTCTGCTGCGGGGAATTTCTTGGGTCAGCCAC
>JANPLP010000057.1:0-2864 GCA_031426595.1 Planctomycetia bacterium
GACAAAAATGGATACCTTCGATTTTGGCACCAAGGAGAACTCAATTGGCAAGGCGCAACGGTGGACAAGACGATTGAAAAGTTAGTCGATGAGCTGCTAGCGGAGTGAGCGTTCGACCGCATCCGACGGAGTTTGCTGACAGCTCATTTATTTAGGCGATCGCCAGCGTAGGATGGGACCATGGTCCCGTCCGTTTGAAAGTTCGGGACAATAGTCCCGAACTACGGATGGTCGTTTGCAGGCCGCCGTTCGCCTACAGCCAAATAAGTTACATTACAAAACGCGAGGCTCAAAAGTCTGCAGTCTCAAAGATTTTGACATTGACCCCGGCGGAATCGGGCACGGCAAAATCCTTGGTGGAAGTGCCCGGGGGGATGGTGTGCATTTCGTGAACGGCGTTGAATATCTGCTTGCCTTGAAAAAACATTTTGATTCGAACGCCATCGTATCCCGCGATCGTAACATCGTATTGGCCTGGGAGAATCCCTGGTTCTTTTTCTTTGGCAGAGTCGAACTTGCCATCGACGACCGTGAGCATCCGTTGCTTCCCGCCGCTCGCGTTCACATCAGGAGTAAAAGTCAGGTTGCCGGCAGGTATGGGCTTACCTTTGAAAGTAACCGTTCCAGAGATCTGCGCCAGAGGAGGTGAAGAATCACAACCCGCCAATAATATCAGTGGAACCAAGAGCAGTAAAAGTCGAACCATGCTTAAGTCAAACCCAATCGAGTGAAAGAAAAAACGATACGCCGTCAAGTTTATGACAAAAAGATGCGCCGGAGTGGGCCCGTTCTAGGACGGGCCGGATTCTGTTCCTGTGCCATGCGATTCGAGTGATCGCCTTTCTAATGTGTCGCTGGTCCGTTGCTGGGCAGTCGTTGTGTTACTGGTCCCAGTCAGCGCCATTCACATTTCCATCGGTGGGCAAGCATACGCGATCAAAGGTGACGACGTTGATGCTCGAGCTGATGGTTCGAACGCTCCCGTCTGCAATCCCAGCCGTCATAACGCTGCCGTGCATCGCTTGAGGCCGACGCCAGTCTCATCGCGTTTCTCGAACGCCATCCTGAATTCCACCGGGATTGGGAACTCCGTTAAACGGATTGCGAAACCCGATGTCGGACCGTGGCCCCGGTCCTGCTGCATAATTGGCTGGATTTCGAAGGACACCGTTTAGGACAGGGCAGTCCCACCAAGTGTATCCGTCTGCTCCCCCGGCATTGTTGACAACGCTCAAGTCCGTTGCGGCAGGGGCGCCGTCCACCCAAGGGCTGTGAAGGGCATTGCGGCCGCCTCGCGCCCAAATACTAAAAGTGAAGGAACCCGTCCCCAGGTTAGGAGTCGTACCCGCCGTTGGGTAATCTTGGCCATAGCATGCCGCTTGCCGCTCCACCACAAGCACCGTGTTGCTCAAACCATCCGATATTACAGCAAATTTGCCAGAGGCAGCCATCGGATGACCATTGGTCAATTGAGCCGAACAAGCCATCGCATTCAATGCATAGGTCGTCCCTCCATAGGGTACGCCGCCAACACTAACTCGAGTTGTGTTGCTACCAAGCGCCCTCCCGCTGAACCCTGCAGCCGATAACGTCACATCATCTGGACACACTCTTGCATCTAAACGTTTCCCATTGCCTCCCATTTCTCAAGGATGCGGTACAAGCTGCGTCTCGCAATTCCCAGTTCGCGAGCGGCTTTGGCTTTGTTGCCTTGGTTGCGGCGAAGCACTTCGGTGATATGCAAGCGTGAGAGAGATTCGAGCGGAATCGAATCGCCGATGGTTGCAGTGGTTTCTGCCGACGCGTTGCATTGCGGAGCATGGGACTTTTGCAGTTCCGGCGGCAGGTTGCCGATGGAGATGGTTTGATTGTCGGCGAGGATTTTTGCTCGTTCCAGTGCATTGATGAGCTGTCGTACGTTGCCCTGCCAGGTGCTGGACTGGAACAGTTCGCTCACGCCCGGTCCCAATGTCCAGGAGCTGCCCAGGAAGTGTTCGATCAGCAGTGGAATATCGTCCACTCGCTCCCGTAGCGGTGGAATGGTGATCGATAGAACATTGACACGGTAGAAGAGATCCTCTCGGAATCGGCCGAGTGCAACTTCCTTGGATAGGTCCCGATTCGTTGCCGCAATCAACCTAACTTTAACGCGTCGTTCTTTCACGGAGCCGATGCGACGCATCGAACCGTCCTCGAGCACTCGCAATAATTTCGCTTGCAGCCCTCCAGCGAGTTCACCAAACTCATCGATAAATAAAGTACCACCGTCAGCGATTTCAAACAGACCTGGCTTGGCATCCACCGCGCCGGTGAAGGCTCCTTTTTCATGTCCAAACAACTCGCTTTCCAGTAGCGATTCGGGCAGCGCGGCGCAGTTGATGACCACCAATGGGCGATTGGAAAGCTGGCTTTTCTCATGGATGGCTCGAGCGACTAACTCTTTGCCCGTTCCGCTTTCACCCAAGATGAGTACCGGTTTATCGCTTGGAGCGATCCTTTCGATCAATCGTCTGACCTCGACAATCCCGGTGGACTTCCCGATCAAGGGTTTGCTCGTATTGGATTGCGCTATCTGTCGCTTGAGGTGTACGTTCTCTCTTTCCAGCTTCCCCGATCGAGCAGCGCGTCGAATCAACGTGTCGAGGTCGTCCAAGCCAAAGGGTTTGGAAAGGTAATCGACAGCGCCGTTCTTCATCGCATCGACGGCAGACGCAATGCTGCCACCACCGGTCAGCATGATAATGCGAAGCTCTTCGTCGCTGGTATGCAATCGCTTTAGAAGTTCCAGACCATTCATGCCAGGCATATTCTGATCGATCACAGCAACGTGGAAATGCTGGGCGGATTGCACCGCAATCGCTTGC
>JANPLP010000058.1:0-3366 GCA_031426595.1 Planctomycetia bacterium
ATGACGGGTCAGGATGCCGTGAACTCAGCTTCGGCTTTTAACGAGGCGCTTGAGCTGGACGGCGTGATCATGACGAAGTTGGACGGCGATGCACGCGGTGGAGCGTTGCTTAGCGTCAAACATGTAACTCAAGTTCCCATCAAGTTTATCGGAACTGGCGAGCACTTGGATGCACTCGAGCCGTTTCGCCCGGAGGGAATGGCCAGCCGCATTCTACAAATGGGAGACATTGTCGCCGTAGCCCGGGAAGCTCACCGGATGATCGACGACAAGGAGCGTCAGAAGCTCGAAGAGCGCATGGCGGCTGGCCAATTTACGCTCGAGGATTTCCGCGGCGTGTTGGAAAAGATTGCCAAGCCGGGGCTGATGCAAAAGATGATGGGATTGATGCCTGGAATGGGCGAGTTTCGCAAGATGATGGACGGGACCGACACGGACGGAGAGGTCCGCAAGATGCTTGGCATGATCGACTCCATGACCCCCGCGGAACGTCGCAACCCGAAAATCATCGACATGCAGCGACGCAACCGTATTTCCAAAGGTGCGGGTGTGCAGCCGCAGGCGATTAGCGGCTTGATCAAGCAGTTCTCGATTATGGCACCGATGATGCAAATGGCTGCAGGCACAGGGGTTAAGGATCGCATGCAGTTGATGGAGCAGATGAAGCAAAGCATGCTGAATGACCCATCGATGGGGGGCATGAAAATGAAGAAGTCGACCGGGAAGAAACTGAGCCCCAAGGAGCGCGAGCGTTTGCAAAAAGAGCGAGATAAGAAGCTGCGGCAAATGAAACGCAAAAAATAGGTACGCGAGGTCGCGTTTTAGAGCAGCGATTTGAGAAACTTGCGTAAAATCCAAAATGTCGCCTCCCCACGCGGCGAGTTTTGATATAAAACATGCAACTGGTTCAGATAAAGTTCCGTAGGAGATTGTTGTGGCAGTCCGTATTCGTATGAAAATGATGGGACGTAAAGCGCGCCCGTTCTTCCGCCTTTGTGTTTGCGATGCTCGTCGTCCACGCGATGGTAAAGTAATTGAAGAAGTTGGCATCTACGATCCTATGGTTCGTGATACCGATGCTCGAGCGATCCTCAAGGGTGAGCGCATCGATTATTGGATGAGCGTTGGAGCATTGCCGACTGACAAAGCGGCTATTCTCATCAAGAAGTACGGCACCAACGGCACCCATCTTGAACGTCAGAAGCAAGCCTTAGCGGCTATCAAGGCTAAGCGACCGGTATCCGCCGCTGCAGCACAACCGGCAGCGAGCGAGTAATTTTGCTCGATGGGTCTCGGTTTGCTGGTCGATCTCGACTCGGGACAGCTTCATTCGGGACAGCTTCACTCGGGACGTTTTTACTCGGGCAGCTCTGACACGGGTAACTGTGACGCGAGCGAATATGCCTAGGCAATTCCGGCGGTTGGATCGTATTCAAAATCATTGACATCGCAGTCCTGAATGGGCTGCGATTTTGCATTGATTAGCTCGATGAATGCAGGTGCTGTCCGTTTTGATCAATGTCCGATCAAAAAACAAAGCTCAGCTCCTTCCGCGCCACAAAATCGGTTTGATTCCGAGTTTTGATCGGACCAGCGCCCACCACTGGAGGGCGACAAACGCGGCGACGGCGAGCGGGTTGAGAACCACTCCGAGCCACGGCTGCTTGAATTGCTTGGCTGCCAAAGCCCTCGGGACGTAGCTGAAGAGGGTAGCAATAGCCAAGATAGCGATTGCAATCGGCGGCCAGCCATAAAAAATTGCATGGGCTAACGAAAAGATCGGCAGCGTCTGACCTCCTAGAAGAAGAACTGTAAACACTCCGATTAGTTTCGGTTGGGCGATTCCTTCGGTCGCATTCTTGAGCAGCCCCTGAACAACTTGTTGCATCGACGTGTACATGCGGCAGCTTGCGATATCGGTGGCATCGAACAGGTCGGTAACTAGGCCGGCGGAGCGGAAAGCGCGTGGGAGCTTCAATCCATCATGGCGGGAAGCTCGGATTGCCCGGTGACCATCCGCAGCAAAATAGGCTTGTCGCCGTGCAATGAATAACTGACCACAGCCGGCTCCAAACTCCGGCTTGCGACTCGACCGCATCTGATCGAGCGGCAAAAACCCCAGAAGCACCAGGTGCATTAGCGGGATTAACAACTGTTCACTGATCGTGCGAGTGTCTTGAAACGGGAATCCGCTGAGGAGATCGCGCGGCTCGCGGGTCAATTCCGCGGCGATACGAGCGAGCGCGTCGGCCGACAAGCGAACGTCGGCATCGAGGAACAGCAACCAATCGTACTTGGCGCGTTCCGCCAATTGCCAGCAGGCATGCTGCTTGCCATTCCAGCCAGCAGGCAACTCCGCAGATCGAAACAGTTGAACTCGAGCATCGCGTTCCACGACGGCACCCACCAACTCAGGGGTTCTATCGGTGGAGGCGTCATCGAGAACCAGCACTTCGAAAGGGGCAAAATCGCTTGCGAGCACACATTGAAGGGAAGCCTCGATGCCTGCTTCCTCGTTACGAGCCGGTATGAGTACGGAGATTCCAGTCAGGCTCGAAGCCCCATTTGCTAATCCGTTCACAGATGCCGCAACACGGTAGAGTGGCAGGTTGCGAACGAAGAGCAGGGCGGGGAGTGCTGCGAGCGCCAGCAAGAATAACGCAAAGAGAATGAAGAGCATGCTGACAGATTACTTTCTGCGAAGCGCTGTATTATGTTTTTACGAAGCGCTGCATTATTTCTGCGAAGCGCTGCGTGTGTTTTGAGGAGCTCGAGTTAAATCTTGCGTAACTTTGTGCCGTGTTGCAACTCAATGGGCTTGCCAGAGATCCGCGACCAGACTCGTCGCCAAACATCATAAACACGCGAAGTTCCGGCGCCGCCCGACAGCATGACCTCAAATGCCGACTCATCTCGAGCAATTGCGGCCGCTGCCAACTGCTCTTGTGCGCGGCGCAGAGCGACAACAAGGCGTTCGTTCCATTGCGATTTACTGGGAGTCGATCCGTTCGATGGGGCGGCTAACTGTGGTTCGCCAAACCATACTAGGATTTCCGGCAAACGTTCTTCCCAAAACGTGTACTCGATGGCAATAGGCAGGAACCACGTTCGCACGGAGCTGGAGTCCGCGCGGCGTTGAAGTGAATGAGCCAAATGGGCAAGTCCGGGCATGAACTCGGCGGTTCCGTCTCGAACGTCAGCAAAACGCCCTTCGGGAGTGATCCAGATCGAGGTTCCGGGCTGCTGGAGCAAGTGCAAGCTGACGTCAAGAAAGTGCTTTGCCCCTTGAAACGTTTCCTGCTCAACGGGGAAGAAGCCCAGTTTGCTGAAGATACGGTATTTTTCGAGAGCGGCGGCCGCGATCGG
>JANPLP010000059.1:0-6008 GCA_031426595.1 Planctomycetia bacterium
GTTAAGTCCTGCGTTGGGTGGAAATGAAGCGCTGAAGATTGTGCATCGCGAAACGCCTTGGCGGCAACTCAGCGACTTGTTTGCAATAGCCTGCGACAGTTTGGGTGTCCCGCGTCCGCAACCGGATCAGATGCCGCGATCGAATTGTGCGGGCGAACTGAGGACGTTGCTCGTTTGTAATTTGCCTGAAAAATTGGGTTCTGAAAAACATATTGCCGTGGCTCAGTGGAAATTGACGGACGAGTTCTTGCGTTCGCTAAAGGGAGCAGTGCAGAGCTGCAGTTGATAGGCTGGGCAGAAACTTAAGTTAGCGGACGATGATGGGCGCTTGAGAGTGAATTGAACAGAGCCACTTGAACTGTGCTAAATGAAAACTGAACTATGGCAGTGAACAATACAAATTTCTCAGAGCGGCTGGCTGAAGCAACGCGAGCCGTGTTTGGAGACCGCCCGTTAACTCAGGCTGTAAATGAGGCATGCGGACGCTATGAAAAAGATGTTCGCAACATTCAAAGTGGTCGCGGCATCAATGCGTTGACGCTTGCCATTGTGGGCGCCAAAGGGCAAGGGAAGACTTGGGCAGTGCGGCAGTTAGTGCGAGATCCGCAAATTCGTGATTTGTTACGCAGCGGTGATCTGAATCGAGACGCGACGACGCGGTTGGTTTGGATTGGACCGCATGCACCGGATGGTTTGGATGCGATCAGCGAGCTCTACTATCCGTGCCCTGCGAGTCAGTTGGTTGAAATTGGACAGCCCTATGTGGTGCTGGATACGCCAGGAGTTACCGACACCAATCAGCGAGCTGCAGAAATTGCGTCCGATGCCTTGTCGCTGGCGCCGATCAAGATACTTGTGATAGCTCGCGATCAATTGCGGGCGGCGGCTAACTTGTTGATTGCAGGACGCATTGATGGCGCGGTTTGTATACCGGTAATTAGTTCGGTTGAGCCAGACGAGATTCAAGAAGGCACTGCGGCGGCTAATCAACTGCGAGGTGATTTGCGAGCGCTCCGCGATCAATTGCAGTTGCGGGCTCCGAACGCGAGGCTAGTGGCGGAAGTGCTGGTGCCGGATTTTGAGATTACAGGAAATGAAGAGGCTTCGTCGAAGTCGTTCGTCGGCCAGCTAATCGATCGCTTGAGCGAGTTGGAGCTGAGCGAACTGAGCTTGGCGAGCGGTCGCGACTCGCGCTTACAGTCGGCTCAGCAACGACTGCATGCCGAGGTGGCGAAGTTGATTGGAGCGGAATTACCGCAGTTGGCGGCGGCGGTCGATCGATTGAATCATGAGACCGAGAGCTTGCCGGATCGAGTGCTCGAATCGTTGCTGGGGAGCATCACGGTGCTAGAGACTGGTGTGCGAATGCGATTGCGCGCGAGGTTGGTGAGTGACACCTCTTTGCTGTGGTTTCCTTATCGCACAGTTATGTCAACGCTGAACTTAACCCAGGGTGCGTGGGACCGAGTCGTGTTGGCTCTGGCGGGAAGCATTCCGAGTTTGTTTGGCGCGCTCGCCTCGTGGGCTAAGAATGCTCGTCAGACACGCGATTTCAATCTCGAAATTCAAGACGGAATTCGGCTGCGCACGCAGCGGCAAGTCGAGGAGCGTTTGAAGCCGCTATGCGATCAGTTTCATCGGGCGGTGATGAAGCTACGACCTCCACAGGAGCGGTCTAAAGGGGCGGATGCGGCACTGTCCAGCGGCATGAGCTTGTCCGGAATCGATGAGCTGCAGAATCGGTCGCAGCGAATTTTTGATTCGTCGATCTCGGCCAACGCCACGTCGAGTCTCTGGGTTCAACTGTACGCGCTGCTGGGGACCGCTTTATTCTGGGCTCTTATGGCGGGTCCGGTCGTGGTCCTTTATCGCGAGTATTTTGTAGCGTCATGGCGCGCGCTGGGGGGCTCGGAGACGCATCTCGATAACTTCCCACACCCGTCGGCGGGACTGATGCTGACTAGTTTGGTGTTGTCGATCCTGCCGCTGGCCATTTACTGCATGGTTGTGCTGACAGCGATCCTCAGCCGGCGAAAAGTCAATCGTGTTGCGAGAGGGATCATTCGCGAGCATGAGCTAGCGATCGAAGCGCTGAAACGAACCGATGTGATTCGGTTGGAGTTTGAAGACGAGTTGCTGCAACAGGCTGAGTTTCTGCTGAATCTGCGACGCGTGGCGGATACGTTATGAAGTCTGTGGTGTCTCGATTGACTCCCGCAGTGCCGGCAGCCATTGCGACGATAGGTGTTCGCGGCCCGCAAGCGTCGGAAGCCCTGCTTGGCCTAGTGCGGTTGAAGCGAGAGTACGCCGATCCGTATCCGATTGGACGCCTGCGATACGGTTTATGGGGCCCCCCGGTGGAAGCTGTCGATGGTAGCCAGTCGGCAGAACAGGTTGTTGTCTGTCGCGTCGATGCGCATGCATTCGAAATCCACTGCCATGGAGGAAGCGCGGTTTGCCAGATGATCATCGAGGACTTGGTCGCAAGCGGGTTCGAGAATGTAGCGGCTGCTGATTTTCCGTCGGATTGGGATTGCGAGTTCAAGCGGGAAGCGGAAGTGGATTTGCAGCGAGCGACCACGGATCGCGCAGCAGGGATTTTATTGGATCAGTTGAACGGCGCGTTGGGAGATGCGATTGCGGGAATTGAGGATCGCTGTCGCAGCGAAGGTGCTCAAGCTGTGCGCGCGGAGGTCGAGGAGTTGCTGGGCTGGGCAGCGTTTGGGCAGCACTTGATCACGCCGTGGGCTGTGGTGTTGGCTGGACCGCCAAATGCGGGCAAGAGCAGTTTGATGAATGCCATCACTGGCAGAGAGCGAGCGATCGTGCATGCGGAAGCAGGGACGACGAGAGATTGGGTCGAGGCGCTCACTGCAATTGATGGTTGGCCGGTTGCACTGAGCGATACGGCTGGCGTGCGAGCGAGCGACGACGAAATTGAGAGCGAAGGTGTGCGGCGTGCGCTCGAACGAGTCCGCGCAGCGGATCTAGTGATCTTTGTGGTCGACGCATTGGTGGGTTGGACAAGCACGCACGGAGAGCTGCAGCAAGTCGCGGGAAGGAAACCCAGTTTGATTGTTTGGAACAAAGCCGACTTGGCAGAGGAGTCGAATGTGCAGATTCCAGCGGAGACACTCCGAACTGCTGCGCCGAACCAGCAAGGTCTCGAGGAACTGCTGGCGGCGATCGCGACGTTGTTGGTTCCACGGATGCCTGCTGAAGGTGCCGCGATCCCGTTTAGACCACGGCATGTGGAGTTGTTGCGAGAATTTTTAGAGCGGTAGCGGGTTGTACCGCGTGCTTGGCTACTTGGCATCGCTCAGGAATGGAAAGAGCTTGCGGATCTCTTCGGGTGTGGGCTGCTTGCCGTATTCGCAGATCTCGAACGCTTCGGCATACTTGACCGACTTGGCTTTAGTATCGCCGTACCAACGAGTGAGAGTATCGCGGTAGCGATCGGCTTCCGCGATGGAGCGTTTCTCCCAGCGCTCGCGCAGCCAAGTGCGGCGCAGTTCGGGCTGCGAAGCGGGAGGCGCGGCTGCGGTGGCTTCTTCACTGCCCAAGGCTCCCCCTTCAAACGTTTGCGATTCAAGCGCGAGCAGCGCGTCCACCTTCTGCTCAAACACGTCATCGATGGCAACCGCGATATCCGCTACGAACGGGTAAGGCTTTTTGAAGCTATCGCTCGAGTAGAGGAAGACAGGATTCTTTTTCAGCGGCGGGGTATCGGGGCAGAAGAACGGAACCATGACCATGTATGCAGCGTCTTGAACGAGCACGCCGACGTAACGATGATCGGGGTGATAGTCCCAAGGGCGATGCGCGATGACGACGTCTGCGTCCCACTCACGAATCAAACGCGTGATCAAGCGGCGGTTCTCTAGCGTGGGTTCCAGTTCCCCGTCGTGGATGTCGAGAACTTGGCTGGTCACACCGAGCCGTTTGGCGACGAGCGCGGACTCAGCCGTACGACGTTTGGCAAGCGGTCCGCCGGCCATTTGCCAGTGCCCAATGTCGCCGTTGGTGACGGAGACGAGTTTAACGTGGTGGCCGAGCTTGGCCCATTGGGCTGCGGAACCACCGCTCTTGTACTCGGCGTCGTCCGGATGCGCGCCGAAGCAAATGATGCGCAGCTTGCCGTCCCCTTCAACGGGCTGCGCGAAGCTGCGAGGGGAATTTATCGCATTTGCGGCGAGCAAGACGAAGGCAGGCATGAGATAAGCGGAGATCCAACTTGTGAAGTGTCGCATGGTGAACCTGTGTGGGTGAAGTGTCAGTTCGCAGATTTTTTGGCGGGTGTCGCACGAGCCGAGCGGCGGCCACAGTCTACTTCAAGCGTAGTCAGAAGCTTATCAGAATTTTGCGACTCAAATGACCCTGGCTTGCCTTGACGCGATAGCGCACAATCCGCTAATCGTCGGAGCATGAAGAGGTCTTTTTTGGCGATCCCGAATTCGGTGGCTTGGGTTCAGTTCGCGTGCTGCGCGTGCGGGTTGCTAGCGTTTGGAGTTGGATGCCGTTCGTCGGTGCCGATTTATGTTTGGCAGCCAGCTCCGTTTACTTGTCCGCAACAGGCAAAAATTGCGATCGCGCCGGTAGCGGGTGAAGAAAATATCGCGGCGCGAGTCGAGTCCGCTTTGATGATGCAACGGCCAGCTTCGCGAGCTGATTTGCAACTGATCGGTTCGCAGTATTTGATGCAGAAGTCGCCCATTCGATTGGTATCGACGGCTGCGATGCAAAATGATGCGACTGCTATTCAAGCGGCTCAGCAAGTTTCCGCCAACCTGTTGCTGGAAGGTCAAGTGCTGAGTGCCAAGTTGATCGACCCGAAGGATCGCCAGCCGCCGAAGTACAAAGAGCCACCTGAGAATGAGCAATTGCTGATTTCATGGCGGATAATTGATGTTGCAAGTTCACGCTCGGTTGCGAATCAGGTTGTCTCGATCGATACACGTCGTGCGGACCGAGACTACCCGGATATGTTGCTGACCCACCCGGATCCGACGGAGCGATTGATAGCGGCCAGTGCGCGCGATTCGTGGAAAGGCTTGGCACCGAGTGTTGAGAAGGACAAAGTGGAGTTGATGGTACCGTGGCTGCAGATCGGGGCGATGCAGACTCGCGGCGGCATCGTTGACGCTCACAAAGGTCGCTGGGATTTGGCGGAGCAGAAGTTCGCACGTGCCGCGCGGTGGAACCCGTTGAACGTGGCTGCGCATCATAATCTAGCGATCGCCCACGCGGCTCGAGAGGATTTTCCGCTTGCTAAGCGAGAGCTAAGCGACGTGTCGTGGCCGTTGTCTTTGCGTCTGCCAGCCGAATCCAGGTTTTGGCTGGACCAGCGGCATCGCCAGTATCATGCCGCCCACGGTCTGGGCCGCCCCGAAGAAGGTTGGTCATTTCCGGAGCCCGCAGAGCCGACAAGAGTTGCCCCGACAACTCCAACGGAAATTCAAGACTTGCCTTGGTGGACCGCAATTCCGTTGACTAAACCGCCCGGCTGGACATGGCGCGCTTGGTTGGGTCAGCCGTGGGTTTTGTGAGCTTCGTTGCCTGAGATTCAGACGCGTTTCTGCTAACGCGGATTTGTGGGGACCACGTAGGACACGATGAGCACGAAGGGGGAGCAATGCGAGGTTATTGTATGATTTGAGAGTTCTCCAGGGATCTCTGAATCTTTCAATGCTCTCGCCAAACCATCCCCTACGACTTCATGTTCATCGTGTCCTTCGTGGTACAAAACCTTTTGAACACCACGTCTCTCTTGGTCCGTTCGGTAAACGCTGGTCAACGCTGCTAAGTTGGCTGGTTTGTGGGGGCGCGCCGTAACGGCGCGTTGCTTGTTACGGCCTACGGGGAGGCAGCGGTTGGGGGGGTAGGGGTGAGAAATTGGAATTTGGGGTGGTTTATTTGGGCAGGCTTTAGATTGGCGGGATGCGAAGTAATAAAGAGAGATTGGGGAAAGTCCTAAGCGGTGGGCTTGGTTATGCTATTCTGACCCCGGA
>JANPLP010000060.1:0-2432 GCA_031426595.1 Planctomycetia bacterium
CCGGTGCCGGATGGTGTGGGTGGTAGGTTCTCGGTGCTATCCGCGGTTGGATTGGTGCCCGCGGCGTTGATGGGGATCAATGTCATGAAGTTGCTCGAAGGTGCGAAAGCCATGAATGAGCACTTTCGAACAGTTGGTGCGGCTGAGAACATCGTGCTGCAGTACACGGCGGTGAACCATTTGATGGAAGTGAAGCGGGGCGCAGCGATTCGATTGCTGAGTGTATGGAGCAAGGCGCTTGAGTCGGCTGGGATGTGGTACGACCAGTTGTTGGCGGAGAGTCTCGGTAAGGACTTAAAGGGAGCGACGCCGTTAACAACTGTGAACACGCGTGATTTGCATTCTCGTCATCAGCAGCACCAAGAGGGGCGACGCGACAAGATTGTGAATAATGTGATAGTCGAGAAGTATCGGTTCGATCCACTACCGATCGGCGCGCGAAGCAGCGACCCTGATTCGCTGAATGATTTAGCATCGAAGACGTTGCCTGACGTGATGGCGGCGGCGATTGCGGGTACCAATCAAGCCTTGCGGGATGACGGGCGGCCCAGTACCAACCTGTACATGCCACGCGTCGATGAGTATTGCCTGGGGCAGTACTTTCAGATGTTAATGTTAGCCACCGTCGTCGAAGGTCGGTTGTTGGGAGTTAATCCTTATGGTCAGCCAGGCGTTGAGGCTTATAAGAAGAACATGAATGGTGCGCTCGGTCGGTGAGGGGTGGGATTCATGACAAGCGAAGCAACGCCTCTCTTTCCAGAAGAGCCGGAAACGAATCCCTTTGTCACTGTTGCGCGGGTCGGTGAGATTCCAGCGGGGCAGGGGAGAGCTTACGCAGTTGGTAAGCGAATGGTGGCCGTGTTCAACAACGAAGGAGAGTACTTCGCGGTGGACGACTTCTGCCCGCACCAAGGTGCTTCGCTAGCCGAAGGCTACATTGATGGTTGCGCGGTGGCGTGTCCCTGGCATCATTGGCGGTTTGCGATCCGTGACGGCAGTTGGCTGGATAACCCCAAGATCGCAATCGATACTTTTGTGGTGCGCGTGGTCAACGACCAGATCCAAGTTCAGGTGCATCAGGAGTCGAGCGGCTAGCGGGCGACATAAGGTTGTGGTGCACGCGGTGACTTGCCACGCTGGCTTGCCCGCGCTGGCTTGCTCACGCTGTGGTACTAAGCTGGCTTACTGGCCTGGGTTACTGATCTGGATTCGCATCCACGGTAGTTGACGATCGCAAACGTTTACCTTCTCGATAGAAGATAACGTTCACGTTGCGGCCGACTGGGGTGAGTCCGACAGTCTTTACCAAGTGGCCGTCGTTTTCAATTCGTACGCCATCAAATTCAACGATCACATCACCGACTTGCAGTTCCATACGTTGGGCGGGGGAGTTGGGTATAATTGATTTGACCAGTGCACCGCTTGCCGAAGGGAGTCCGAGTCGGTGGGCAGTTAGGCTGTCAAAGCCAACTTCCAGTTGAACGCCGAGGTAAGACTTAAGAAGTTTTCCGCGTGTAACTAATTGTTCAGCAACGGTTATCGCCATGTTGATCGGAATAGAGAAGCCGATCCCTTCGTTACCTCCGGAGTTGCTGGCGATGGCAGTATTGATACCCACTAATTGGCCTCGGAGGTTCAGGAGCGGTCCACCGCTATTGCCGGGGTTGATGGCGGCATCGGTTTGGAAGAAGTCTTGGATCTCGATTTCTTTTGAGCCGAGTTCAAGGTTGCGGCGACCTTTTGCGCTGATGATTCCGTAAGTGACTGAGTGGCTGAGTCCAAATGGGCTACCGACGGCGAGAACGAAATCGCCGATGTCCATTTGATCACTGTTACCAAGCTGTGCAGAGATAAGTCCGGGGCGGTCGATTTTCATTACCGCCACATCTGTAGACGCGTCGGTCCAAACTTTCTGAGGCCGCATTTGTTGACCATCGTTGGTTTCGATCAAAATCGACGAGGTTTCAGCGGGATAAATGACGTGGCGATTGGTAAGTATGTATTGCCCGCCATTGAGGTTAACGATAACTCCCGCGCCCGCTTCTTCGACGCGGCTGCTGGCGAACCCTTTGCCGGGATCGGACTTTTTTGACGCTTCGATATGGACGATGCTTGGGCCGGCAAACTTCGCGATGCGGCGAATGAGGCTTAGCTGTCGATCGAGGATGTCTGCTTCTTGTTGAAGTTGCTGAAATTCAGTGTCTCGCGATGACATGTTCAGCGGGCTGGCGGTCAGCGAACTGTTACTAAATTGAAGTGCCTCCCGCACAGGCTGAGCTGAATCGCGCGAGACGGGGTGTTCAAGCACGCGGTCGGGAGTTGGCCGGAGGGTTATTTGGGCCAGTGCGTCTGTGCTGCCGAGAGATATCGCGATAGCGGCGGCGATAGCGTGGCGAATACTGCGAACGGTAGCGTTAGCTTTGAACAGCATG
>JANPLP010000061.1:0-1511 GCA_031426595.1 Planctomycetia bacterium
AAAAATACTGGGATCTGTATCCGGCAGGGACCTTCGATCTACCCGCCAATTACCACCGCCCCAAGGATGCGCCCGATATCGCGATTCACAATTCAGGAGAGTTACGCAGTTACGCCGGGGTTCCAAAAACAGGTCCTGTATCTGACGAGATGGCCCGTAACTTGATTCATGGCTATCACGCCTGCGTCAGCTTCACCGATGCCCAAATCGGATTAGTCCTAGAGGAACTCGAACGGCTTGATCTTGCGAAGAATACCATTGTCGTGCTTTGGGGCGATCATGGTTGGAATCTGGGTGAGCACACTTTATGGAACAAGCATTCTTGTTTCGAAGTCTCGATGCGAATCCCGTTGATTGTTCGAGCGCCGAACATGTCGAGAGCGACGAATTGCAATGCGTTGATTGAGTCGATTGACATCTATCCTACGTTATGCCAGTTAGCCAAACTGCCGATTCCCAATCACGTCCAGGGACTCAGCTTTGTGCCACTCTTGAAAGATCCAAGTCTGACTTGGAAGAAGCAAGCTATTGGTCGTTTCACAGCGGGTGATACCATCCGAACGGACTCGCATCGCTTCACTGAATATTCCAGTAAAAACTCGATCGGCACCGACCGGATGCTGTACGACCATCAAACCGACGCCGACGAAAACGTGAACGTCAGTGAGATGCCAGCGAACAACTCGCTTGTCGAGCAACTGACAGAACGCTTGCGAGAACTCAAAGGCAAGGACGAAGATCTAGCACGCAGATAAATCATATTCATCCATCGTCGTAAGCATGCCCATTTTAGACCGAGGCGAGTTCAAAACGGCCAAACAAACCAAGGAGTTGCATAAGTAATCATCCGTATCACAAATACTTTTGACCGCGACGCAGCGTGCGTGGTAAACTTAGGTTAGTACTTCGATTCCGAGGCAAGGATAAACTTATGGGAATAACTCAGAACCAGCTCGACGAATTTCACCAATTTGCCATTGGACGATTGCATGGTGAGTCAGACGAAGTTCAGCTCGATGAACTTTTACTTCAGTGGTACGATTCCAAAAATAAGGACGGCATCAATGCTACAATTCGCGAGGGTTTGTCTGATATCGAGAAGGGGCTTGGTAAACCTGCGTCAGTCTTCGCTGATGAGATACGGGGAAAATTTGGATTCTCCCTTGAATGAAGCATGAATTAGTCGTCCTACCGGCTGGCCGATTCGTGCAGCACCACGCAGCCGAACAACGCAAGGATGAAGCCCACCCCTTTCAAGGTTTTTCCCAGACTATGGCCCGCCGACCAGTGGCTGAGGACGATAAACGCAATCGTAATCAGAAACGTGGCGTGCATTTACACGCTGATGCCGCGAAACTGACCGATCTTCCAAGACCATCGCATGTTGTTGTCCTTCTGTCGCTGTAATTAGCGTCGCAATTGGTGGATGCTCTTAATTTGTTTTTGCACGCCCAATACCCTTTAAATTGAACACTCGCGTCAACACCTTCATCAACTCTACCACGGCCACG
>JANPLP010000062.1:0-1867 GCA_031426595.1 Planctomycetia bacterium
GTGGCATCTTGCCCGAGCGAATCGCTTCCATCGCCTCAGGTAGCTTAGTCGGGATTTCGGATGAGATCGATTCTTTGCCCGATTCACCCAGCGGGCACTCAAGCACCAGATTCTTAGCAAACATGGCGGTTACTTCGGAACCATCGGACAGTGCAATCGTGTCCGATTCGGTCTCGGTGTTATGCCACAGCCACAATAGGAACTCGTTCCCAAGATAATCAGGGAGCCTTGAATCTGCGTTCGACCAATGAGCTTCGCAACCGGGATGCGACGGATGGAAAATGGCTGGCGAGATACTTTCGAGAGCGTCCACTTGCTTGTTTCGAGTTGCCCAGTTCTGGGCAAGTTTGCCGACCGTCATGCGTTCCAGTTCGATACCAAAGCCGCGTTCCATCAAGTCGGCTGCATGCATGCAAGCTGTGGGACTGGAACCACCAAAGTAGAAGATGCTGGACTGCGCATCCCAAAGAAGTGGGAACTGAGCCATGCGATGATACTTGCCGGATTTCACTTCCGCTTCGCAACGCGCTTCAACGGCATCTTTTGCTTCCTGACGCTGTGATTTGGTGGGACGTCGCTCGGGGTTCTCAGCCGTGAGCGCATTAAGTTCCATCTGCAACCAAGCTTTGCGGATCGCAGAAGGAATTTGGTTTGTATCGATTCGGATAGCGCAGTGAAGAGCGCCGTGGATGACATTCTTGCCCAGGTCGTAGGTCTGATCGAACAGATGCTGCCCACCGAGGAAACCGATCTGAGTGGTCTCTTCGGAGGTCGCTTCGAACTTGCCACTGGTCATCCCCTCGAGGATATCGAGGTGCTCTTGCGTAAACTCAGCGGGTTGGTCTCCGTTGACTTGAAAGCGTTCGAATCCAAGACTGCCAGCCAGAAAAGCCATACAACATTCCGTAGCAAAAGTTCACAAACTGAAAATGGGCAACGTCTAATAGGCGTCTATCGACTTTGTTGTGCGCATTCTTCGCGAATGGAGTTCTGCACCGAATCTCTTCGCTGCCGCAATCAATCAGCAGTACTGTCAGCACACCTAAGAACCGCACGCGATGCATCGGCCCAAGCACTTTGAAGAGCCTTTTGGGGCTTTAGAACTTGACAAAGCCAAACTGCAATGCCTAACCAATTTCAGCAATGATCGCCCAATATCCTCACTGCAATCACTGTTGGGTCACGTTAAAGCAGAGTGATGATTACGCAAGATCGCTAAGTTTGGCGATTTGGGGCATGAAAAAAGTGGACACGTCGCTAAAATAGAAGCAGTAGATTTATGGAGCTGCCCAGCTTGAGGCATGCCTCTCCTAAGATATCCTGTCCACTCGTTCGCCACCCGCCAATCGGGAGCGAACCCTGCCTCGGAAAGCTGTTTAAATGAAGGGTCTGCCATTCGTTTTGGCGTTTACTGCAATGACTTTTATAGCTTGGGGCGCCTACGGCCCTTTGCTTCATCACGGTACCGCTTCAATGGGCCGCGATAGTTTGCGAGCTTTCGTGGGAGTCGGGATCGCGTATTTTTTCATCGCAGTGATCATTCCCATTTACATCCTGCGAACTCAAGGTGAGACCGGTAAGTGGACGATCTCGGGCACTTTCTACTCTTTAATTGCGGGAGCTGTCGGCGCTCTCGGCGCCCTGGGCGTGATTCTCGCGCTGGCTTACGGTGGAGCGCCTATTTATGTCATGCCGCTGGTGTTCGGATTTGCCCCAATCGTCAACACACTGGTTACGGCTTGGATGAGCAAAACGTTTGATCAAATCAGTCCCGTGTTTATCGGCGGAATTGTCGTCGCTGCCCTGGGAGTAGCCGGGGTGCTGGCATTCAAGCCCTCCGCACCAGCTCACGCGGCTCACGCACCTG
>JANPLP010000063.1:0-8140 GCA_031426595.1 Planctomycetia bacterium
TTGGCAACGCAATCAAATTCACCCCGTCGGGAAGTGTTTCCATTGTCGGTAACTGCATCGAACCTACGTCCGCAAAATCACGCTTACGCATCGAGGTTTCTGACACGGGCATCGGTATCCCGGCGGATCGTATCGACCGACTGTTCAAAGCCTTTTCGCAGATCGATAGTTCGACGACACGCGAATTTGGAGGGACAGGCTTGGGGCTTTCGATCTGTAAGCAACTTGTCGCATTGATGGATGGGGAAATTGGCGTAGAAAGTCATTCTGGTGTCGGCTCGACGTTCTGGTTTGAAATTCCGCTCGAAAATGCCCTGCCAATCAGTGACGAAGGGGACTCGAATGAAGCTGAGTTGCCGACCAAGCGGGTCGCGACTCCGGCCTTAAACCGCGATGACACCTTATCCGGTCACATCCTGATTGCAGAAGACAATCGGATCAATCAGCTCTATATCAGCGAATTACTAACGCAGCTCGGCTGCACTTATGTCATCGTAGGTAATGGAGTGCAGGCGATCGCGACCGTGAAATCCGCTCGCTTCGATCTTGTCTTAATGGATTGCCAAATGCCCGAAATGGATGGGTTTGATGCAACTCGCGAAATTCGTAAGCTGGAAGCCGCGGATGCACTTAGAAATCGAACCCCGATTATCGCGTTGACTGCTAATGCCCTCACCGGAGATAGGGAACGCTGCTTAAACGCAGGGATGGACGAGTATCTCAGCAAGCCGGTTCAGGTCGATCAACTGCTGAAAATTCTAAAGAGCTACCTCGGCTGACCAGCGAAGGATCGCGGGTGGCTCAACCGCCGCGTTCCCAACGTCATGATCCGGATAACCAATCGAATTCAAGCGAGCGGTTTGGCACGTTGCCGCTAAGACGCCACGGCTAGGATGCAAGTTGTGCTCGTTCTCATGCTACGTTTACGACACATAACGCAAGAAACGCTGTGTGCAACTAAAAAACGTAAAGCTAACTTCGATTTAACCTTGTGAGTCCTATTTGAGTTTCTTTAGTTTCAACTCTTCCACGAAAAACAAAAAGGAATGCAGATATGCCAAACGGAACGCAAACTGAATTGCAGTGCGATAAGTTGGCTGCGATCAACTCAGAGGTGTTATTTAAAAATTGCTTAGGCAGCGGGGCTTTTGCGCTAACGCTATTGGAAGAACTTGAGTTGAGCGGCAAACAGTACGTGGATTCCATCGCGAGGCATTTAAGCTCTGCGAATTCGAAGGCGACAGGCGCGGCGGCTCATTCTTTAAAAGGTGCCGCTGGTATTGTGGGGGCAGAACTGTTGCGGTCGCTAGCCTCGCAGATCGAACTTGCGAGTGAGATGGCGGACACGGACAGTATCGCTCCACTCGTCTTCAGGCTTGGTGAAGAGATGGAAAGATGTCTCGCTCAAATCCCGGCAATTCGACTGCAAGCTAGGGATTCCGGACGGGAAGGCATCTAGTCTCGGTCGCGAGAAACCGCAATTAATTGTCAGGCTGCCGCTCTGAATTCTAGGTTGGGCAGCACAGCGGACTTTGGGTTCACAAGCCATTCAGCCAGCGTATGGATGAGCCCAACGTTGAGGACGCATGCAAACATCTTTTATAGACCGGAGTTTATTGTGACTGACTCAGCCTTACGAGCACTCGTTGTCGATGACGAACCCATTGCCCGACGCACGATTATGTGGGCGCTCAGCAATGAGAATTTCGAGTGCATGCCCGCCACGGATGGCATTGACGCGCTGCAAAAACTAAATGGCGTTGAATATGACCTCATCGTGACTGACTTGTGCATGCCCAATAAGCATGGCTACGCGTTCATTACGGAAGTGTTGGGTGAGCAGAGAGCGACTCTACCGGTGGTCGTCGCGCACTCCAGCGTCGACGAGCCGCGTCTGACTAAGGACTTGATGCTACGAGGAGTCGATGATGTTGTGTACAAGCCAACGAACTATGCTGCCTTTGCGGCGAAGATGCGAGGGCTAGTTCTCAATCGCCGCTCAAAGGTACAGGATCAGCCGTTGGTTGCGAGCGACTCGGGGCTCGAGCTCGCGAACTCAGAGCAGGTACACGAGGGGGCGGCTGACTCGGGTACTTCAGCCATAACTATGAAGGAGTTCGACACTCGACTAGCGGATGTTACGCACATTTTGCCCGTTTCTAATACGTTCGCGCATGTACTTGAACTACTTGGCACCAGCGATTTTGATGTGCGTTCGTTGGCTAGTGTGGTTGGCACGGATGCGGTTTTAAGCATTGAACTTTTACGTGCAGCAAACAGTGGGCAGTACACGCGAACTGGGCGAAAGATAACTGACCTCAACGACGCAATCACCAAGTTGGGAGCAAAACGCATCGCCGAGGTCTCCATTGCGGTCGGCACATTAGATGGTTTTGCGAAACTAGTATTGCCTTGGTTTGACCGAGACATTGCGCGACGGCGCAGCCTCGCGGGCGGCGCAACTGCTGAGCGACTTCTCAAACTCCACAATTCAGGTGCCAGCGAAAATGGAGTGGTCTTCTCAGCCATGATCTATCCGCTTACTCGGAGCGTTGTTGGCACCGTCTATCCCCGAATTTATGAGACCTTGATCGATGAGGCAAAATCGCGTGAGGTGAGCTTGCAAATCCTTGAGCGGGAAATGTTCCCTCGCACACCGGCTGAGGCCACGCTGCAGCTATTGCAGAATTGGCGACTGCCGATCGAGGTCTGTCGACCCCTAAGCCATGCGGATAGCGCTTTCGAATCGCTGGCGATTTTGAACGAGCCAACTAGAACGTGGGTGAAGCTCTTGAAAACTGCGATAATTCTTGGCGAACACGCTGTTGGCGAATGGGCGGATTGGGAGAAGCAGCCCGAGCTGCCACCTCATTCCGTTCTTACAGCTTTAAAGATTGGCAACGTCCCTGAATTGATTGAGGAGATCCGAAACGAAGTAAAACGATCCCCGAACTGGTAATGGTTTGGCTCGCGTACCCAATCGTTTAGTGACACTCACCCAATCGCAATGAGATGATTTACATCGTCAATCACGAACAGATAAAATATTGTGACGCAGCGTTTGGGACAAGAGTCGTTCCAGCCATGAGCACAACAACCGACACTGGAAATGCAAAACCGGATCCTGCAGGACTACTGCAGGACTACTGCAGGACTACTGCATGGGGATGCTGCATGGGGATGCTGCGAAAGCTGTTATCGACCTGGCGATGTCAATACGCTGTCGATGCTCTGTAGAATCAGCGACTGAACGGCCTCAAAGCAAAGACAAAGCGTGCCGGAACTGAGCGACGGGTGTCTCGCCGTAGGCGCTATGTGCTGCGTTTGCGATTGTGGAAGAGCAGAGCGCGGCGGCGGACTTTGGTGAGTGCGGAATGCAGTTCGTCGGCATCTGCGTAACGCTTGGCGGGGCGGATTTCGATCGAGCGACGAATGACAGTGATGAGGTCAGGGTGAGCCTTGCGACGAAGGTTCGCGGCACCGACGAAAGGCCACTCAAATGGCCAGACAGGCAAATGACCGGTAAACATGCGGTACATGATCAAGCCCAGGGAAAACACATCACTCTTGGTGCTGGGACGCCCCATGGCTTGTTCAGGCGCCATGTAACCGACCGTGCCTGACCCGGAGCCGTTGATGGTCTTCTGGGCGACCTTGGCGATTCCAAAATCTGCTAGCTGCAACCGGCCGTCGGGCAGCAGAATCATATTCTCAGGTTTAATATCGCAGTGGATGATATTGAGTTTATGCGCGTATGCTACGGCAGAAACCATTTGAATGGAAAGCTCAAGTGCGGTTTCGAAGGCGATCCGATTGCGGAGTCGATCGCAGAGCGTTTTCTCGCCCAGTTTGGATGCGATGACAAACCGGCCTTCGATGAAGCTGGCGTCTTTCAGGGGCAAAATATTCGGGTGATCGAGCCTCGCCACCAACCTGGCTTCGCGTTGGAAGCACTCCAACATCGTGGGTGTCACGACGCTCTGATGTGGCATTTTTAAAGCGACTCGCACCCCCTCGATAGTGTCGAGAGCTTGGTAGACGTATGCGAAGCCCCCCTGAGCCAACCGTCGCTCGATGCGGTACTTGCCAAGTCGCTGCCGCGCTTTGAGCGTGTCCGTTTGGTTACGCCGTTTCGCCATTGTCCAATTCTGTGCAATCATCGCGGTTGAAACTCGAGTCCGTCTGCGTGTGTTTGCTAATCCAGCCCGCAACTTCGTTCAAGTTTGCGCAGCTCATCAAAGCCAACTAATCAAGGATAGCGTAGGTTGTATAAATATCGAGCTACAAAGTCGTCATTCTAGCGCGACTTTTTCCAACTTCGTTGCGCCCACGGCTAGCCGCTGAAACAGGCGGTCAGGCGAGCAGCAGTGACTGAACTTTGGCAATCTCCCACGGCGTTTCTATCGGCACTTTCCCTACAGAGCCTAAGTCGATTCAAATCCGTTACAGTCGTAGCGACGGCTGCTAAAAATCAACCGCTAGTTTCTCTGTTTTGGATAGAATCTTTAAAGCCTCTTCCGAGGACGAGACACTTAAAGATACTGGACTGACTCTTCATCACTTTCACGGAATTTGGTCAATGCACTCCTCTGAGCCTCAACCTTGGTTGCTTGCCGAGTCCACGTTGGCTGACGTCCGCGCGGCGGATTGGCAAGTCGCTGTGCTCCCAATGGGGGCTACTGAGCCGCATAATCTGCATCTTCCCTACGCGACGGATACGATTGAAGCGACTCGACTGGCGAGCCTCTGCTGTGCAAAAGCCACTTCACTCGGTGGTCGCGTGGTTCAGTTGCCTGCGATTCCATACGGCACCGAGACCAATATGCAGTCGTTCCCACTGGCTATGAATCTCCAGCCTTCGACCGTATTCTTGGTGCTTCGCGATCTCGTTAAGTCACTCGAGGCCAGCGAAATCTACAAGTTGGTGATTTTCAATAGTCATGGCGGCAACGACCTAAAGCCGTTCTTGCGCGAGATCGCAGGCCAAACGAAAGTGCACATTTTCTTGTGCAACTGGTACCAAATGATCCGAGATGCAGCCGACCAAATTTGCGAGCATTCGGACGATCATGCTGGCGAAATGGAAACATCCCTCATCTTGCACTTCCAGCCTGAGTTAGTCGTCCGGACCGATTCTGGAGCTCTTCGAGCCGATGAGGGCGAGCGTAGTCCCTTTCGTTTTGAGGCTCTCCAGCATGGTTGGGTGACGCTCAGTCGTCCGTGGCATCTCTTGACCACCCACTCTGGCTCTGGCAATCCGCATCAGGCCACAGCATCAAAAGGCCAGCAACTTGCCGACGAAGTTGTCCGCCGTATCGCCCCTTTTCTAGCGGACCTATCCGCCTCGGAACTTGACGCGAGCTTTCCGTTCAGCGTCAAAAAATGAACTTGAAAATTCCTCCTTACATGCGGAGGGATTTTCAAGGATCCCGTCTCAGATCACCCATCGGTGCTGCGTAGACACTTGCGTACCAACGCATCCACTTCGCTTCGTCAAATGCAAAATTCTGGCCGGTCATCTTTACCAATGCGCTCAGCACATCTTGATTTTGCGATTTCTCGACAGTCGTCACCGGCTTACCACCCGTTGTAAATGCACCGCTAGCGTCATAGTTGTTTTGCGGTTGCCGAGTCATCTTGAATTCCGTCACCAACGCGTTAATCAACGGAAGGACAATGTAGTCCGCGTTCAGTACATTTAGGCCAGTTGCTGCGCGGTTAACCTGCGCAGTCGTCGCTGGGCTTGCTTGCGGCTTAGCAGCGATAGACTGCAAGACTTTGATGTAACTGCTGACGGCATAATCACGGCCAAATTGGGACAGCGAGTCCAGGCAGGCGTCTCGGACCTGAGGGTCATCATCAAACAAGCTCGCCTGTACCAACGGGCCTAGCGCCTCGGGCAATTGAAATTGCGAGAGCAACTTTATGTAAATGAGTTGCAGCTTGGTCGGTGTTTTCGCGTCCCGTAATTTCGCTCCTAAAGCGGGGATTGCGAACGCATCGTCAATCTGCAGCAACTCGTCGAGCGCCTTCTGTGAATTCGTTTTTCCAGCGATAATGTCGCGTTGCAAGCGAGTGATAACTGGATTCCAAGCGCCTGTCTTTTTTTCCAACTCACTCTTTTGTACTTCGAACGCATAAACCTCGGGGTAAACAAACCGACCGCCAACCTTGACCTTGCCTTTGCCCTCAGTCATCAATTGGTCGCGTTCAACCCATCGTCCTGACGCATCCTCGCGGTAATTCAACGCGGTCCGAGCGGTTCGGAAGTCGGGATTAAAATCTAAGGCACGACGATAATGAGCTTCCGCTTGCTCTTTCAATCCGTTGCTGTTGCACCACCCTGCGAGCCCCGCGTGCGATTCAGCCGTCGGTTCGACGTTCTGCAATGACAATCGATACTTTTCCAGTCTTTCTTCTGTTTTCAAGTGGCCATTGAAAGCCAATTGTTCACTTTCAAAACGTACAAACGTTCCGGGGGACAACTGTACTGTCCACTGCTTTGAATCCGGTTTCGGCGCCGACACCAATTTGCCAATAAATGTGCGTCCATCCTTGAGCTTGAACTCATCCGCGTTGACCGTTCCACCCACCCATGCAAATACTGAGCATACTCCAACGAGGTTGAAGACGCACATCCAGGATGGAGTCTGTCGTGCAGCAGTCATTTGTGGGCCTCCTAAGTTCACTCAGTCATGGTCGCATACGAATCTATTGTGACCGCGCGAAATTGCGAAAGCTAGAGCCGGGCCCAAATGCCAGGTTTTCTCGCCCGTCGTAATCTGCATAACCCTCACAGGCCGGTTGGAAGCACCGGTGACGTCGACGCCCGCAATAGACAACTGATCGCGATTCGCTAAGCTGAAACGCAGCGTTCGTTTGCGATACGATCTAGCAAAATCTATTGAACCGACCTGAAACATGTTACCAACCATCTACGCCGAACTTTTGTTTCTTCCCGACTCAGAACCGCTGCGTTTTTTGCCTGAAGGTCCCTACTCACTAGGCAATGGCAAGTTTAGCTGGGTGGGCATTCAGCATGGGGCCGACGTTAAATTCGGGTCGCTGAACATCTTCGATCTGAACACCCAAACTAATCAATGCTTCGAACTGCCAGGCCGCCCTGGGTTTGCTCGGCCCACCAGCCACGAAGGAACGTTCGTCGTTGGCTGCGAACGTGAATTGGGACTCTACAATATTCATTCGCGGGATTGGCAGGTCATCGCTGAAGGGGTCGACAGCGATGTGGCTAATACAATCATCAACGATGGCACCACTTTCGGTGACAACATCATCTTTGGTACCAAGGATCTTGAGTTCAAGACCAAGAAAGCTGGCTTGTACCTGTATCGCGGCCGGGATGGCAAACTCATTCGACTGCGAAGTGATCAGATCTGTAGTAATGGCAAAGATGTCATCAGCACCGGCGCAGGGCTGCATCTATTCGACATTGATACGCCGACCAAGCAAGTCGTGCGTTATCGGTTGGATCTGCCGGGCGGCGAGCTGTCAGGTTGTGAAACGGTAATCGAACTCAAGAGCCTCGAGAGTTTTCCTGACGGCATGTGCCTCACTCCTGATGAGCAAAGTGCGATCATCAGTTTCTATAACCCCAATCCAGCCGCATTTGGCGAAACACGACAGTACAGTTTGATAAGCGGTGAACTCGAACGGATCTGGCAAACGCCTGGCAGTCCCCAAGCCACTTGCCCAATGCTCATCGAGCATCCGGATGGCACCGTGAAGCTGGTGATTACGACTGCGGTTGAACATATGTCGCCTGACCGCCGCAGCGCTTCGCCACTCGCCGGAGCCCTGTTTATTGCGGACACCGACTTTAGCTCGGCACCTTCTGCGCCGCAGTTTCCTATCGGCGATTTGAAATTACGATGAACGACATCGAACCAACTATTCAATTCACTTCCAGCCGCGTGACGCCGCGCGCGACTTGCTGGCAACTGCGCACACGGCAATTGCAATTCGGTGAGCTGCCGTGCGTGATGGGGATTGTCAATGTAACTCCTGATAGCTTTTCTGATGGTGGCCACTACTTCACGCCGAACACTGCCATCGAACATGCACTGCGATTGGAAGACGAAGGGGCCGACATTCTGGACTTTGGTGCCGAAAGCACGCGTCC
>JANPLP010000064.1:0-4983 GCA_031426595.1 Planctomycetia bacterium
TGGATCTGGCGCCGACAATATTGAAAGCAGCCAATATTGAAGTTCCGAAGCGGATGCAAGGTTCCGATCTGTCGGTTTTGTATCTTGAGGGGGAGAAACCTGCGTGGCGATCCGAGTTCGTTTACGAACACGCAACCATTCGCGATGTCGACTTTATCCCGTCGTCTGAAGCGCTGGTGCGAAAAGATTGGAAGTACATGTTCTGGCCCGACTTTAATCGTGAGCAGCTTTTCAATCTCAAGCTTGATCCCTTTGAAGAACACGACGTTGCTGAAAACGATGATTCTAAATCGCAGTTAGAGGAGATGCGAAAGCGATTCGCCGAGTTAAAGCGAGCGTTGCCCTAAAACAGGACCACTGGCTTAATCCGCATTGACATGCCTCAATTAATGCGCGACGCAGTCGGTTGAGCGACTTTTTCACGAATCTGACTTGAAGGGCCGCGACCGACAATGCGGAGTTTTGCAACTCGAAATTCGAACACTCACCGCATCAGCAACTCGCCTAAGCACTTGTACCTGAGTCTTTCGGGTTAATGATCAGCCGGAACACGCTAGCGTCCGGTTTCGGCTATTCAGTTAAACCGAAAGACTGTCGTCGACGTGCCTAGTAGAATAGAAAATAGGTCAGGCAGCAGCGCCGCGCAGAGAAATGGGTAATTCGCCAAAGAAACGCAGTAAGGTCGGAAGTGGTAACAATATGAAGTTAAAATCAATCGCTGCGTTTTGCCGTCGGATGGAAACTGGGCTGCGTTCTGGAGTCGACATTTTACGTTTGCTCGACATGGAATCGAGGATGGGGACAAAGCAGCATCAGCAAACCTTGACTAAAGTCCACGCAAGTATTCGGCAAGGCAACACGTTTGCACGAGCCATGTTGGCAGAGAAAAAGTATTTTCCGCCGCTGTTGATTCAGATGGTAAATGCAGCGGAAATTGGCGGGCGATTGGACAGCATGTTCGCCTACATGGCGGACTACTACGAACAACTGCTTCAGACACGAACTTACTTCATTAGCCGTATTACATGGCCACTAATTCAGTTGGCAATGGCGGTCGGAATCATTGGCTTAGTGATTCTATTGCAAAGCATTCTGTCGCCCAGTGGCACTCCGACCTTTAACGCATCGGGGACCGGTTTGTCGGGTATGAGCGGCTTCGTGACTTATTGCATTTTCGTCACGGTGGTGTTCAGCGCCGTTTGCTTGTTTGTGTACGCAATCTGGAAGAATTGGTTTAACTGCCATCGGGTGCTGATGCCGATCGTACAGCGCATTCCACAGCTTGGGACTGCACTCACTACGCTTGGCATTGCTCGGTTGAGCATGACGCTGTCCATCTTGCTGAACGCCGGGGTCGACGCGAGGAAGTGTTTGAAGCAAGCTTTTCTAGCGACGGGAAACTATTACTTCATCGGAGGTATGGATCGAGCCTTGGCAACAATCGAGAAAGGGCAGGACTTTGGCGATGCGTTCGAGGCGGCCGGGGTTTTCCCTCAAGAATTCCTGGATTCTGTACGCATTGGGGAATTGAGCGGAACGGAGACGGAGTCGTTTGATCAACTTGCTTTTCAGTATCAGGAACGCGCCAAAGCCGCCTTGAGTTTAATCGCCACCATCGCGAGCGTAGTGATTTGGATCGGCGTGATGATGATGTTGGCTTTCTTGGTAATCAGCATGGCGCTGAAAGTGATGGGAGTTTACAAGTCGGTCTTCGACGACCTCGGGATTCCGATGTAATGTTTCGTGCGCGCGTGACGCACCCGCTTAGCTTGCACGCTGCGTTACGGGAGTGTAACAGGGACGCCGTCGTTCCGTCCCGCCATGGCACGGTAAACTGTCATGTCGACAGTGTTAGCGATGCTGTGCGTCGAGCCGTCCATGAGCAAGAAGAGGCAGCCGCCCGTATGCGGACTCCAAAAACCACCAGGGCTTCCCGTGGGCGCGTTGGGACCGCCCGTTCGAACATGCACGCTGACCATCGTAATCGCAGGTCGAGCCGTAGCGCCGACAATCTGACCGCGCTGCTGGGCGATTTGCGGAGAGAAAACGGTTTGTGCGTTCGGAATCACTCCGGCCCAACCGTTGGGAGTGAACATACTTGCCCGCTCTCCGAGTGCAATTGTGTTGGATGTGCCGTCACTAACTTCGGCATGTCGCAGAGCCACGTTACGGTGGAACATGCCATTGAACGGCTGCTCTTCGTACATGGCCGAGTACCGTGGTGCATTGGCCGGATCGCCCCCACCAACTAAGCCAACGTAACTGCTAGGGGCAAGATCGCTGATGCCGATCGAAGTGGGCCAGACGGTTACAAGTTCATTCCAAGTATCGGAGGGGCATTGATATTCTTTAACTCGCGTACTGCGCGCGACTCGATTGACCGGATCAATGATTGGGAGGCTGAAGTTGATCATGTTATGCAAGTTGGCTTGCTCTAGCTGAGGCAGGACTAACCCAAACAAGCTCCAGCCGGGACCGGCTTCTGGGCTCGGAGCGTTCCCGCCTCCTGGCCACGGACCCGTCACGCGCGAAATGAAACCGGGTGGAAAACGGCGATGAGCCGACTCGTAGTTGTGCAGTGCCAAGCCGATCTGCTTCAAGTTGTTAGTGCACTGAATGCGCCGCGCAGCTTCGCGAGCCGCCTGCACAGCGGGCAAAAGTAGGCCGACCAAGATCCCTATTATGGCGATGACAACGAGCAGTTCGACAAGCGTAAAGCCGAGTGAACGAGAGAACGAACGACCAGTTTGGTGGACGACAGCCATGAACGAGCTTCCTTTGGGAATTCGGAGAGTGGATGGGCTAAAGGACATCCCAGGCGTAAACGGTTCCCACTATGGCTGGCTGGCAAAATGGCTGGCTGGCAGAACCGAAAGTTGATTTACTTCCTTGGTTGACAATGGAAATGGACAGGGAAAATACGCTTTGCTGCAGCGGAATCGTCACTTTCTTGCGCCGGATGCACAAAGCTCTGGCATCAAGAAGGCTCACTGCGACGCTACTGAGACGCTACTGAGACGCTACTGAGACTCAGTATCACTAATAATTTGTACTTGCTCAGTTAAAACAACACAAGAGCTTGTTCCAGCAAACACACTCAGAACGAGCTTTGCAGTTCGCGCCAGCATGAGTTAGACTAGGCGTCAAAGGGTCTCATTCCACCTAAACGAAGCTTTAAAGGAACTGAACATGCCAATGATACTCGTCGCTGATGATTCGGAATTGCATCGCCAATTCATCTTGGAGGTTCTTAAGAAGGAGCCTTTGGACTGGATAATTGAAGCAGTCAGTTCGGCGGAAGAGGCCATCGCATTGATGCGTCATATGGCGTTCGATGTCATTATCACGGATGTCGTTATGTCAGGCATGTCGGGACTCGAACTAGTAAATCAAGTCCACAGACAGCCGAAACGCGTGCCGATCATCGTGATTTCCGGTGAGGACGATCCAGCCTCGGCCATTGAAGCGTTGAAGCGAGGAGCGGCCAGCTATGTTGCTAAAAAAGAACTGTCAGCTCGGTTAGGAGAGACGGTGCGCCAAGTACTTGACGCGTCGCGCATGGAGCAGAACTACCACAACCTTATTAGCTGCGCCGAAGAGATGCGGTTCAAATTTAAACTCAAGAACGACCCAGATCTCGTACAGCCCTTAGTCGGATTGCTGCAGCGAATGTCCGATGGTATGAACCTACTAGCGAGCGCATCGCGAACTCGGCTTGGAGTTGCCATTGACGAAGCGCTGGTCAACGCAATATGTCACGGAAACTTGGAACTGGGCGAACAGGAAATGAAGGATGTCCATGGGCACTTGCACTCCGGCACTCCGAGTGAAGCCATTGAGAGCCGCCGTAACCAATCTCCCTATGTTGAAAGATATGTGCATGTGTCCGTAGGTCTATCAATCGAAGGGATCAAAGTCGTTGTCCGCGATGACGGCCGGGGTTTTTCACGCGATGCTATCAGGCATTCAAATGCTCATCGCGGCATTACGCTGATTCAAAACCTCGTTGACAAAGCTTTTTACAATGAAGCCGGCAATGAGATAACTTTGGTAAAGTTTCGAGATCAAAAGATGCAGTCGGCACAGCCCCAGGCGTTGCAACCTGCTGTTGTCTGAGAGTAAGAGAGGATGAGAATTCGCAAGAGGACGTGAGTTGAGTCGGCAGCGGTACTAGCAGCCCCGCACTCGTTGTGATTTCCTATCGAAGCATCACCACGCCAACGAGTCTCTCCGGGGCTGTGAATCCACTCCACATTGAGTTCTCTAGGGGCGTTGCGGCTCAAGGGCAAGACGGTTGCGAATAACTCTTCGAGACGCGACGCTAACGCAACACTTGAGGCTTAATCAACGATGAAGTGCATCGTGCACCGGGACACGGGTGGAGACTAGCGCGAGTATGTTATGTGCTTCATGCGGTGCGAAGGTGTGATCGATACTGTTACGAAACCAACTTATGACGAGGTGCGAGCGTTCGACAATAAGCGTGGAGGCGAGAAGGTGTCGAAAGCTGACGGGTTCAGCAAGGCGTTTATAAGACTGAGCATGTTTTAGATGTCAATACGAACTTGATTGGCGCAGCTGAAACTTACGCGGGTGACAGCGGTGACCGGAACAGACTTGAAAACAGTTTTTATGCGGCTGAGACGAACATTAAAGAAGCCGACACTTTCACCACGGTCATCAAGGTGGTTGCTGAAAAAGGTTATCATTCGAAAGTCTCGCTCGAGAGGTTCGAGCGGCAGATTTGGTATCGCGTGTAGGTCGCCGAGCCGAAGTCATCACTCAGCCCCGCGGCTATCGCTGGCGGTTCATTAAGCGATCGCGTTATTTGTCGCCGCAGACATCGCAGTCGCTTCTGCGTTTGATTTTCAACGTGCGAAATTGCATGTCGCGAAGGTCGTACCGCAGCCAACGATTCAAGAGCGGTTCGCCGATTCCCGCGATCAGTTTGATGACTTCCATCGCGGCCATACAAGCGACTGA
>JANPLP010000065.1:0-3459 GCA_031426595.1 Planctomycetia bacterium
AATGTTGACTAATACGCGGAACCAAAAACCGTCTAGTTAGAAAATTAACTCTCGGGTCTGCGATGACCAAACACTTTAAGTTGGAAGCTTAAGCCACGGTGGCACATCCAAAATGAAAATCAGTACCATACCGCAACTCTATCGCAACCTTCGACGGTGGCAGGAGATCATCATGATCCTGCGACGGTATGGGTTGGCGGATTGGTTGAGTCAGTTGCGAGTCGATTTTATTCGCGATTGGATCAAGGACGATCAGGGGGTGCCGCTGGCGAGTTACTCGCGGTCAACTCGGATCCGTATGGCGCTGACCGACTTGGGGCCGACGTTTATCAAGTTGGGGCAAGTGCTGAGTCTGCGACCGGATTTGATTGGGCCGGAGTTGGCGGAAGAGTTGACGCAGTTGCAATCCGAAGTGCCAGCGGACTCGCCGGCAGTGGTGCGAGAATTGGTCGAGCGGAGTTTAGGGCGACCGATCAGCGAGTTGTATGCTGAGTTCGACGATGTCGCGATCGCTTCGGCTTCGATCGGACAGGTGCATCGCGCGCGGTTGCATGATGGAACTCGAGTGGTGGTCAAGGTACAGCACGCGGGGATCGGAGCGAAAGTCAAAGAGGATATGGAGGTCATGGCTGGCTTGGCGGTGCTGGCGAATCGCATTCCAGATCTTGCTGTGTGGAAGCCGCCGGTCTTGGTCGAGCAGTTATCGCGTTCGCTTGGCCGGGAGCTGAACTTTAGTCGCGAGCAGCAGAATCTTCAGTCGTTCGGTAAGGACTTGGTGAAGTTCAAAGGACTACGCATACCCAAGTCGTTTCCGGAGCTGAGTTCGACGCATGTGCTGACGATGGAGTACATCGAAGGTGTTGCGGTCAATAAGCTGACGAGTGATTTGGTGAGCGACGAGCAGCGGCAAGCGATCGCGCGTTTGGCGGCGGAAGTTTACGTCGAGATGATTTTTACCACGGGTGCTTATCACGCGGATCCGCATCCGGGCAACATATTGGTGATCAACGGATGCGAGCTCGGGTTGCTGGACTTTGGTATGGTCGGCCGCATCGATGATCGCTTGCGGGAATCGATCGAAGAGATGCTGTTGGCGGTTTTGACGCGTGACGTCTCAATGCTGGCGACACTGATCAAACGAGTCGGTCGGACGCCACCGCGGCTGGACGATAGTTTGCTGTCGATCGATGTGGCCGATTTGGTGGCCAATTATGGCTCCCAATCGCTGCAGAACTTTGATTTGGCCGGAGCGCTGAACGATGTGACGGACATTATGCACCGGCATCAGATCGCATTGCCGCCGCAAACGTCGCTGCTGATCAAGATGTTGATCACGCTCGAGGGGACTTTGCATCAGCTCGCGCCCCAGTTCAGTTTGATCGAGGTCATGCAGCCTTTCTTCCGGCGGATGTGGTTCCGGCGGCTTTCTCCGAAGCGGCAAGCGAAACGGATTCGTCGCGTGTATTTTGAATTGGAAGCGTTGCTGGAGACGTTGCCGGGGCAAGTCAGTTCCGTAATGCAATTGATTCAAGAAGGGCGATTGGATGTGCATCTAGCCCACAAAGGATTGAGTCCTTCGGTGAATCGGTTAGTTCTGGGAATTCTGATTAGCTCGGTGTTTCTGGGATCGTCACTGCTACTCGCTTATGAAGTTCCGCCTCTGTTGTTTATGCAACCTGTTTGGTGGGGCGTCGAGCGATTGAGCCTGTTCGGGTTGCTGGGATATGCGCTGAGCATGATGGTTGGGATGCGATTGGTGATGGCGATCAATCGATCGGGCCATTTGGATCAGCATGACAGCGATTAAGACGGATACCGGCTTTACAAGTTCTCTTTGATCCAGGCCTGATCGTCTTTACTCAGTTTGGCGATAGGAAGCGTTACTTCTTTGTCGTCTGACTTTTTCAAAGTGATACTGGTCGGCGTTTTGGAAACAAACGTTGCCTCGATGGTGAATTTGCCGGTCGCGTCTTTCCAAGTTCTAGGGGACGAAGTCGCTAGCTCCAGTTTGAGTTTCTTGAGGTCAACTTTGCGAATAATCAATTGGCTGCGATGGATCAATGATTCGCGATTCTGTGTGTCCCAGCGGACGGGCACTTGTTCCTCAGTGCACTCGTCCACGACGGTTAGCGGAGTCCATTGTGGTCCCCAGCAAGCGGCAAGTTTGGTTCCTTTGGGCAGCGTAAGTGGGAACGGCAGGAATTCGGCTTCCTTGGGCACTCGCATAGTCACCATAGCATTCTCTTGCAGCAAGGGGAGCTTCGGCGGCCCTTTGGCGGCCTCGGCCATTCGAGCTTCGACCTCCTTGCGAATACGCTCGGACTCCTTGCGACCTTGCTCCATCGCCGTATTCATCTGACGATCGGTCTCCTCTTCGAAGCGGGCCATCTCCTTCTCTGAATCGGTCATGGCAGGGAGTCGTTTAGCAAACGTGGCTGTAGCATCGGGAAGGTTGAGTTTGGGCAGCACATCTTCTGCAATCAAAATTTCATTTTGCGGGAACAGTTTATCGAACGCGCGATTTTGACCGTCAAAGTGAATCATCACTTGGCTGCCATCCACGGAGCGAACGGTTGCTTCGACTAGTTTGTTTACCCAAGTGGCGCGCACTGGAACGCCCGGCACTAACTTCATATCCGCCGTCACAACTACAAATCCATTTGGGATTATCGAAGTTGTCTCAGGCAGCACATGGATAGTCGGTTTGAAGCTGTTGGGGCTCGACTGTGATTTTCGCAAAACATCTGCGCTGATGGCAATCCAACCATCGCGAGCCACAAGGCGAAGGTTGGGATTATCAGTAAAGCGAACTGTGACTCGATTCGAGTTGGTTAGGATTTCGGCGTCTTTCCATTCACCGTAGTAAGCGACTTTTGCCGGCATACCAGGAATCAATTGCAAATCTCGCGGAGCGATTTGATAGCCCGCTGGAGTCGATTGAGGTGGCTTCCGTCCCAGTAGATCGCGCTGATAGGCAGCCTTTTCTTTATCATTCCAATCGCGGGCCGTGGTGGCGGGACTTGGCGGATTGCCAACTCGAACGACGTTGGAGACCAAGCACGTGTAGGGAACTTGCTCCCCGAAGGTCCCAGTGGAGACGAAATAGAGTTCGGCGTGAAGATTTCCGCGACCGAAGATGGAGTTTAACTGTATCGTTCCACTTTGTTCCCGAAGTACCGTCATACCGCCCATGATGTCGAGCGGACCATCGGCGGTGCGACCTGCCAGCATTACGAATCCAGGCTCTGGAGTGTTGCGTTGATAGCTGATCGTGACGGCTGCTTTTCCGAACATGTCCTTGCTCTGTTGGATGCTCCCCAGAGTGTACGCAGGCATGTCCGGAGCGGGCTTGATGAAATCTTGGGCGAACCCCACTAGTGAAGAAACAGTTAGCAGGATTCCACAGTTCAACGTGTACAGTGGGACGAATCGAATGGCCATTAGGTTCATAGTGAATTT
>JANPLP010000066.1:0-2368 GCA_031426595.1 Planctomycetia bacterium
TGCCGTCGCTGCCACCTGGGGCGAGTAAGCTTGATTGCCGACTAAGCGACCAAAGAACAACGAGACGGCGCCATCGGCATTGGACGCATTGCGAGTCGCGCTCACTCTTACAGAGTTAATGGGTATGCCATTAGTATCGAACGTGAACGCGCCATTATCACCCGCGACCGAGCGACCGAAATCAAAATCGGTGGCCTGCAAACGTAACGGCTTGCCTGCGACGGTGAAGTCAGCGGCGACATCTATACCAGCTTGAATCGCATGTGATTCGCTTTCATACCGCGACAAATTGTCAGCCGCCACACGTGCTATGTTGTCTGAGGCGAGTCGCATTTCGGTTTGCACAAGCTGCATGTAGGCCATGTCGATGGAGAAACCGAGCATGACCAACAGAACGGGAAGCAAGAAAACGAATAGCGTCAGGATTGCCGCTTTTCTGTTCTTCCACGACCGTTTGCAAAGTGATTGTTGCATTTCGGGACCCCTCGTCGCGACTAACTTGTAGAATTAGTCAGTGCGCGTAGTGTGTTTTCAAAAACGTTTCGTCGAGGCCTTTTCGACTTGGTGATCCTCGAGTCTTCAAAAGGTTCCAGCTTAGATTTTGAACGCCGCGGCTGTGCGGGCCGCAAACTGTGATGAGTCAGCGGTTTTCCACTCAATCTGAAGTCTAGGTTAAAAAATGGTGGCAGGCGTTCAGACGCCAGAATTTTTTTTTGCTATGGGATTGGTTGGCAAAATTCCCATGTTTCGGCGCATTCGCCATCATGTGCGAGATAAGGCTCACTCGCATTTCTATCTGTTTCAGTGAAGATGCAGTTGGTTTCCCGGTGCGGCCGGTTTCGTCGCACTTTCGAGTTCAAATGTTCAAGGAGCGGCAATCGTGGAGTTTCGACAACTAGGTGGTGCAGGGTTTCGAGTCTCAGTATTGAGTCTAGGAACGGGCACTTTTGGTGGTGGAAATGAGCACTTCAAAGCTTGGGGGACAACCGAAGTTCAGGAAGCAACGCGATTGGTCGATATTTGCCTCGAAGCGGGGCTGAGCATGTTCGATTCAGCCGATATCTATTCCGGCGGGATGGCCGAAGAGATTTTAGGCGAAGCAATTCGAGGACGTCGCGACAGCGTTATCCTGTCCACAAAAGGGACATTCCGTTCTGGAGATGGGCCCAACGATGTGGGATCTTCGAGGTTTCATATTACGCGCAGCATCGAAGCCAGTTTGCGTCGCCTTAGAACCGATTACATCGACCTTTATCAGTTGCACGGATTCGACGCCATGACGCCGGTTGAAGAGGCGTTGCAAGCGCTCGATGATTGCGTTCGAGCAGGAAAGGTGCGCTATATCGGCTGCTCAAATTTTTCAGGCTGGCATCTGATGAAGTCGTTGGCAGCATCTGATCGTTACGGACTTTCGCGCTACGTCGCTCATCAAGCCTACTATTCATTGGTTGGACGCGACTTCGAATGGGAGCTCATGCCGCTGGGGTTGGATCAAAAGGTTGGCACCGTCGTTTGGAGTCCGCTCGGCTGGGGCCGACTGACTGGCAAAATTCGCCGTGGTGAACCGCTGCCTGAGACCAGTCGGCGAAAAAGTGAGCTGGCGAATAGCTATGGACCGCCGGTGTCTGACGAACACGTCTACCAAGTTGTCGATGCTTTGGATGAAATCGCCAAGGAGACAGGAAAATCCGTTCCGCAGATCGCAATCAATTGGTTGCTGCAGCGTCCGACCGTTTCCACGGTGATCATCGGCGCTCGCAACGAAGAACAACTGCTTCAGAATCTGGGTGCCGTTGGATGGGACCTAACGCCAGCGCAAATAAACCGACTTGACGCTGCCAGCGAAGTGACGCTGCCGTACCCTTATTGGCACCAGCGGATGTTCGAGGAACGCAATCCTAAGCCCGTATGATCGCTGCCGTGCGCTGCAGCGAGTTTAACGTTCGGTTGCTAAATCCTCGAAAACGATCATCGATGGATTACCAACGGGCGCATACTGATTTGTGAATTTCAGCAAGCCGGTTTGTCGGTCCACTTTGAATATGGCAACGTTGTCAGCACGTTGATTACAGCAGAACAGAAATTGTCCGGTCGGATCGAAACTAAAGCTACGTGGATAATTGCCTCGAGTCCATTCGTCGCTGAGGTGAGTGAGCTCTCCGTTACTGCCGACGGCGAAGATGCCGATGCTGTCGTGTAAGCGATTGCCTGCGTAAACAAATTTTCCATCGGATGAAACTAAAATCTCTGAGCAAAAATTGCTGCCTGCAAAACCCGTCGGGAGAGTTGAGATAGTTTGGCGCGGAGCTAACTTGCCCTTCTCGCTGTCGTAGTCAAACAGGACGATGGTCGATCCTTCTTCTTGGAT
>JANPLP010000067.1:0-2831 GCA_031426595.1 Planctomycetia bacterium
GATACTGGTTGGCGTCGTCAATAAAGATCACTTGAGCCTTCTCAACCGGAACACCATCTAAGGTGACGACCCCCGATGCATTTACCGTCTTCGGGCCGTCAGTTGATGCGCCTGTACATCCAGCAACCAATATCAACGCGGTGCAAAACAAACCGCTTGAAAAACTGCTTAAATGGAATCGAGTCATTATCTCTCCGCTACTAGGCTGTTGACTAAAGAATCGGGGCTGAGTTTTCGAACCCAGCCCCGCGCAGAATATCTTTTTCAAGTCTCAAGAACCAAACGCGCCAGCACTGGCTCTCAAAACCCGCGCAAACACGCTCCCTGTCGCAGGAGATCTATCAATCAGGTAACGAAGCCACTTCACCTGCCGACTTCGTTCCCAATGCACCCCAGACACCATACGGGCTAATCTGCCCTCCATTCGCAGCCGGAGCGACGACGGACAGGTTACCGGAATCAATCGAGTCGCTGAGGAAGCGCACGCTACCATCCGCCATCGCGACTTGAATGCCGCCGGTATGTTCGCTGCCCGCTGTCCAAATTCCATTCGCTAAGTGATAGGAAATACCACCTTCCGCAATCAAACATGAGGCGGAGTTGGGCGGAAGAATGGTTGTCATCGCGGCGAAGTACACGTTGCCACCAAAGCCACGATAACCGACCGACGTATCATTGCTCGGCACCGCAGCCGGATCCAAATACTGGCGTCCGTTGAATGTCGCGCGGCAAACCAACGGAATAAGTGTCGCCGGTGTCCCCGCAATTGTTGTCACCATCCCTTTGCCCGCAGCATCAATCGGACGCTCACGCTCACCCAACGCAATCGTGTTACTGGTCCCGTCAGTGATCTGAGCAATGCTCGGATAGTTCCAACGACCGAAGATACCACGATTGTTAATTGGCAACTTTTTCGCTGACTCGGTCGGATTGTTCCGCTCGCCTGGAAATGTCTGTGAAGACGCGTAGTTGTCACCTGTGCAGAACGCATAGCTGCTCAAGGTCCGAGTTCGAGCTGGCTGATTAGGACTTTGCTCTCCTCCGTCGCTGGGACACATCAAGAATGACAACTTAGTCGACAGCACAACTTCTTGCGCCGCGTTCGCGCCCCATGGCACATTTTGGAAAGTCTCAACTTGCTGATAAAGCGGCGTCTGCTCAAGGTACGGTAACAGGGCGTGCCAACCTGAATAAACCCCGCGCTGCCCCAAAGCCGCTAAGTGTCCAGAACCCAGTTGGTGCGATGGGAACCGCTTGTAGCTGGATTCATAGTTATGCAGCGCCAATCCTGTCTGCTTCAGATTGTTGCTGCACTGCATCCGTCGAGCTGCCTCGCGAGCTGCTTGAACTGCAGGTAAGAGCAACCCTACCAAAATCCCAATGATGGCAATCACCACTAACAACTCGACGAGCGTAAAGCCGAGGCCTCGAAGCGCTCGAGAGCGACGAAAACGAATACTCATTACGGTACCTCAATAATAAAGAAAAGGTAACAAAACCCCCTGTCTACTCATACACCTGTCTCAAGAGTGGTGTTTGAGAGGCGCGAAGGCGCCTTCATAATAGAGGAAACCAAAGGAGTGTCAATCAACAAGGGGAATTAATTCGCAATTTGATAGCATGCTATGGCGTATAATCGCCCCAAACCGAAAAGCAACCTAATTGGAGTGGTTTTCGACCACCTTATGGACGCCAGGGGAGGATCGAATAGTGAAACTCTCACTTTTTCCCGTCGGCCAGAGAACTTCACAAGTGACGTTTTTCGGGGTGCCGGCAGATGCGGACTCATCATCCCCAGGGGCTTGGCCACGCCCAAAATGCAGGCGTGTTCCGTAATGACTTTGGTAGCCCCTGCCCGCCACCACGACTGCAACTTGGTTTCGATCTCCATTTCTGAGAACTACTCGCGCACCAACGGCCGATCGATTCGTTTCAGTGCCTACTAACTCAACACTGACAGATCGGTTCTTGGTCGTCGATTCATTCCGCAAAATCGATGCATGAGCATTCACATTCAAGACAACCGCATCGATGTCACCGTCATTGTCCAAATCACCAAACGCGGCGCCACGACTGCTTTCCACAATCGCCATTCCTTCGCCCGCCGATTCACTGACGTTCACAAACTTCCCTTTACCATCATTCTGCAACAGGTAGTTTTTCACTTTCACGCTCGTTCGATCATCGATGTACTGGATGTTGTCCATGAAGTGACCGCAGGCAATGTACAAATCCAAGTCCATGTCGTTGTCAAAGTCGACCAGACCGCAGCCCCAAGTCACATGTGGAAACAACCGGTTATCGATTCGAGCGACATTGGTCGCATCGATGAAAACGCCTCCTCCAAGATTCCTGTAATACACGGGCATTTCATCTTGGTATGTAGTCGTGAATAGATCGAGCGATCCATCTCCATCCAAATCGCCACATTCAATTCCCATATTCCCATTGGCTTTACCACTCCGATCAAAAGCAACACCCGCTGTAATCGCTTCCTCAGAAAACCTACCCTTTCCATCGTTGATCCACAACGAATTCGGCATCTGGTCGTTTGCAACAAAAAAATCGCTGTCGCCATCATCGTCCGCGTCCATCGCCAACACTCCCATGCTGGAAGTAGACACGGAAGCAATACCCGACTCGTGACTGATATCCTCAAATGTCCCATCTCCCAAATTGCGGAATAAGCAATCCGCGCTCGGCGGATAGTCCGTCGGACCGGGATGGAACTGATGCTTGCCGATCATCCGAATCTTATGCTGGTCATAAGTGAACTGCACATAGCTCGCCACGTACAAATCCAGATCAGCGTCGCCGTCAATATCGGCAAA
>JANPLP010000068.1:0-1543 GCA_031426595.1 Planctomycetia bacterium
GATGGCGGCGATCTTCGACGAACCCTGCATCTGCAGTTCGTTGGCGAAAGCGACGATCAAAATTCCGTTCTTCGCGACCAAGCCTACGAGCGTGATCAGTCCGACTTGCGAATAAATATTGATTGTCGTGAGATCGAGAAACGTGAGCACCAAAGCACCGGAGATCGCGAGGGGAACGGATCCCAACAAAACGATCAAAGGATCACGAAACGATTTAAACTGTGCCGCCAATACCAAATAGATAAGCACCAACGCCACACCCAGGGTCCCTGCCAATGCCGAACCTTCCTGTCGAATCTGACGAGACTCGCCACCATAGTCGATGACCGCAACATCGCCTGCTACGTCGCGAGCGATCGCTTCTAAAGTAGTTAAGCCTTGTTCTTTTGTGATGCCGGGAAAGACACCTGCAAAAACTCGCAACGAACTCTGCTGCTGAAAACGTTGCAGGACTCGCGGCGCCGTATTGGGTTCGATCGACGCAAACGTCGAAACGGGTACGAGGCTTCCCGAGGGCGTTCGAATTTTGAGATCCATCAATATGGATGTCGATTGCCGCTCGGCCTCCGATAGCTGCGGTATGACTTGATAGGATCGATTGAAATAATTGAACCGATTGACATATCCACCGCCTAACAAAACGCCCAGCTCCTGCCCAACGCCGGCTTGATCGAGTTGAAGGTCAGCCAATCTCTCGCGATCGACCATGACTTTCGCTTGCGGTAAATCGAGCTTTAAATCACTATCGACAAACATGAACATCTGAGCCGCACGCCCCCTCGCTGTAATCTCGTTGGCAAGCTCGAGGAGTAGTTCTACCGGCTGATCACTTTTGAGCACTAACTCCACGTCGAACTGGCCTGCTCCCGGAAGAGGTGGAACCAAAATTGGAAACGATCGCAAGCCAGGAATTTGAGACGCGACCCCGAAAACGTCTCCGTACAGCTCAGAAGTACTTCGCTCACGATCATGCCAATCCTTGGTAATCACGCCACCAAACCCACCGCCGGAATTGACGAGAGCCCACATATAGTCGGTTTCGGGGATGGTCTCAAAACCGTCGGCGAGTTGCGTCGCCCAGTTCGAGGAAGAAGTCAGCGTCGCATCGGGTGCCGCCTCGAGAGCGACAGCGATAGCACCTTGGTCTTCTACGGGAGCGAGCTCTTTGGGCGACATTTGGTAAAGTGGGACGGCAGCGGAAGCGATCAAGAGCGTGGAGAAGGCAATCGCCCAGCGTAGGTTCAAAATCCCCTCGAGTATGGAGCCATATGCATGCTGGACGAAATCAAAGACTCGGTTTACTAAACGCGTAAGCAGCCCCTCATGTCCTGACTCGCTGAGCATCTTGGCGCTCATGATCGGAGAAAGTGTTACGGCAACAATACCGGAAACGATTACCGCTGCGGCCAGCGTAAACGCGAACTCTCGAAAGAGCATCCCCGTCAAGCCACCTTGGAATCCGATCGGCGCATAAACCGTCGCAAGCGTGATCGTCATTGCAATAATGGGGCCGACTAGCTCTCGAGCACCAATCAGTGCGGCA
>JANPLP010000069.1:0-2282 GCA_031426595.1 Planctomycetia bacterium
CGACCCTCCAGCAACGAGAGGGTGCTTTCCGTGAGAATCTCCGTAAAACAAAACTGCAACTCTCCTGCGGGCGGGGTGTCGATGATTGAAGAAGCCGGCCCTGCTGCGTTTCAAGACATTTTGGACATCCATGTACGAGAACTCGTCAGAATAAGTCAGCCGAGGATGACGCAGATCATGAGCTTGTTGAACTTGGCGTCAAATATATTAGAGGAGCTGCTTTACTTACCGGAAGTAATCCAGGGGAAAGCGCAGATCCACGAGCGGTTACTGAGGCCGATGACAGCGGAGCTGGATTGGCGCGTGCAGAGGAGGATGTGGGCGAGGATTAGGAAATGACAATGTTCGCAGGACTTTCGGTCGAGGAGGCTGAAAAGGTTTTAGGGATGGAGCGCTCGATAGCCTAAGTAAATTGGAAGTTTGCTCGTGCTTGGTTTGCTTGCTCAGAGATCTCCTCCGGCCGGTAACGCTAATGTGCCGGTGGTTGCATCAAGGAGATGTCGTCCTAATTACGTGTGATTCAAAAAGAACATTCATTTCGTGTAAGTCTCGAATGCTATGGACGTTACGCTTTGAATTATGCTCTCGGAAGACCCGAAATCTCTTTTTCAGCAAAGTCTTTCCGGAATAAAAATGCGCCGATTTCGCATTACTATGTGGAGCAAACTTTTTTGTCCAAGACATGTAGGAGATCGAGCGATGATTTTACGATTGAACCAGTGGATTTTAGCGGTGTGTTGTTGTGCGTTCTTAGCAGCACCCGCAATTGCTCAAAAAGGTGGTACTTCGACAGAGCCCGTCGTGAAGTACACGATCAAATGGATGGGCAATCCTTTCAATCTTAATGACTTTGTTTCGGGGGGCTACAATGTCTGCGATATGAACAACAATGGACAAGTTGTTGGGCAGGTAGACTTTGAAAATGGATCCAGATCCGCGTTCGTGTATACGGTTGATTCAGGGATAATCGTTCTCGACATATTGCCCGCAATGGAGCCATTGCATACCGCAGGTTGGACGACGTCCATAGCCGTAGCAATCAACGAATCCGGCCAAATGGCTGTGAGGATGCAAAGAACAGTCAGCGGAGTTGAGACCAAAGGCTTGTTCCGCTACGACCCGCCATCATTGGATTATCCGGATGGAGTCTTCGTACCAATCCAAGAGGCCGGGGTTGGTGTTATTTCTGCAATTAATAAATGGGGGGACATTGCATTTAGCAGCTATCCCTTAGCAGGTGGCAGCTATGACACCGCAGGGATCGCTTCTTGGAGGCTTTTTGTTGATGGGGTAATATCGACGCCTTTGATGGGTGGAGTTCCGATTCCTGGGACTATTGTGAATGATCTCAACGATTTGGGCCAAATCGTTGGAGTGTCAAACGGGAATTTGGTTCGGTATGACTCTTTGTCTGGAACCTCCTTGGTGCTTGGCCAAACGGGGTCAGACAAAGCCGGGATTATCAATTTAGGCGAAGTTGCATTTTCAATCAACGTACCTAAAGGAAGAGGAGTCCAAACGAAACCAGCTCGATTTTCTAATGGAGCGCTACAAATTCTTCGGGATGTCGGTATGGCAACCGATATCAATTCGGCGGGCGACGTTTGTGGGAGAGGGGGAAATGGAGTTTCTCTTTTAGTGTTCCCTCGTCAAGGTGGAACCGTGGTTGTGGACAGCGAGGTCACCGGGACCGTGGCCGATGTTAACAAATGGAAAAGTATCGCTAACTTCCAAAGTATGGTGATCAATGACCGTGATTCGACCGGATTTGGCCAAGTGTGTGGTGAAGCGTGGGTGCCGAATGGCACTGGCTCCTACCGCTCGGAACTTTACCTATTGACCCCTAAATGAGAGTTCGTTTGACGAAAGACCTACGAATCGCAGAAGTAGCAGCGGTATGGATTTACGGATGCTCCCCCCTCCCACAAGCTTCTGCGTTTTCCAAAAGGCTAGACCCTTGCCTGCGTATGAGTCGCAGTGCTTTTAAGTGGCCAACCCTAGGCAGATGATCTGCGAGAAGGATCAGTTTTTGAGAATTCCCTAAATAACTCCGCCATGGCATTTGATTCATCCCAGAAGTAACCTATTTTTGAAATGGCGATCAGATTAGGAACGCTTGCCAGTCTGCAAAACCGGAAGCTGCACGATGTATTTTCACAAAGTTTGAAGCAAGAAATGGAGGAACATGTTGTGCTCAAATTCGCTTCTCATGCCGGCTCGATACTGGCAACTGCATGCAAATTGGATCCCATGCCGCTCGTATCTCCGTGTTATTGTAATGA